>JACQYM010000033.1 GCA_016208225.1 Deltaproteobacteria bacterium
CAGGGAAATCGGTTCCCTGGATGCCTCCAGGATGGCGAGAATCTTGTCCATGGGCAGGCCGGTTTTTTCCGAAATCTCCACCGGGGTGGGTTCGCGGCCGAGCTCCTTCAGCAGGGAGTAGAATGCCTTGAAAAACTGGCTGCGCAATTCCAGGAAATGGACGGGCAGCCGGATGGTGCGGGTCTTGTCGAGGATCGCCCTGGTTATCGCCTGTCTGATCCACCAGCTGGCATAGGTGCTGAACTTGTTGCCTTTCTTGTAGTCAAAGCGGAAGACGGCCCGCATCAGTCCGAGGTTGCCTTCCTGGATCAGGTCGGCCAGGCTTAAGCCCTGATGCATGTAGCGTTTGGCGATGCTGACCACCAGCCGCAGATTGGCCTTGATCATGGCGTCTTTGGCTGATTCGATGGAACGGGCGTAGAGATTGATCTTGTTTTCCGCCTGCTGCAGCGGCTCGACATCCCGGTGCAGGGCGGAAACCTCCTGCATTTTCCGGCACATGAAGTTGAGGTGCTGCTTTTTCGGCTTCAGGGTCGGATCCCGTTTTTCCCAGAGGGCGATGCGGTCAATCAGCACTTTCATTTCCTGCACGCCTGAATCGTCGCTGTGGATCGTTTTGATGATGGCATCAAAACCTTCCCGGATGATTTTACTGTATTTTTCCTCCTCCTCGGGGGTGAGGAGGTCGAAACGGCCCATTTCGCGCAGGTAGGTGGTGGTTGTCTCTTCAACCTCCTGGGGATCATCCTTGACGGCAGCTGACTTGCCGCCGGCCTTTCTGAGCTCGTCGGCCTCTTCTTCCTGCCAATCCTTGCTGTCGGCCCGCTTTTTTTTGCCCAGTTCGGGACGGCTGGCGACATCAATTTCGTTCTGGTCAAGAAAGGCAAAGATTTCATCGATATAGCTGGCGTCCGTATCTTCAGGAATAAGGTCGTTAAGCGTATCAATGCTGATGCAGCCTTTTTCCTTCCCAGCTTTCAGTATTCTGTCTTTAATATCGACATGCACTGATTGTTATCTCCCGACTTGTTTAAGGTGTTCCTGATGGGGTATTGCCTTGAAGATGGACCGCAAGTAAATGCGTTCTTTCCGACAGCGAAAACTCCCTATTTTAAAATAAGCTTTGCTGGGATGCAATAGAAAAAAAGAAAAATCGTTGTCTTGACTTTGAGGTTAAGGTATTCCATAATTTGTTTTCTGAGTGTGCGAGAAGGTTTCCGGCTTGTTTCATAGTGACAACAATAATCATGCTCATTTAGTATAGCAAAAAAAAAGAATTAATTACACGTGAGAAAAATGTTACAGCAGAGATCCTCTGGAATTCTGGCACACCTCTCGTCGCTTCCCGGTCCCTACGGCATAGGTGATTTGGATACGGCCTGCTTTTTCCTGGACTTCCTGGAGCAGGCCGGCCAGTCCTACTGGCAATTTCTGCCGACAGGCATCGGGGATGAGGTGTTCGGGAATTCCCCGTACATGAGCCTTTCGGCATATGCCGGCTCTCCCCTTTTTATCAGTCCTGATCTGCTTTTTGAGAAAGGTCTGCTGGACCGGGACGATCTGGTCGGCAAACCTTATTTTTCCGAATACGCGGTTGATTACCCCCATGTCACGGATTTCAAGAACCGGCTGCTGGCCCGGGCTTTTCAGAAATTTGCATCCAGCCGATTGTCTGAAGAGGATTTCCGGCAGTTCTGCCATGATCATGTGTGGCTTGACGACTTTGCCCTTTTTATGAGTCTGCGGGAAAAATTTGGGTTCAAGCCCTGGTATGAATGGCCGCGCCCTGTCGCCCGCCATGAGGCGAAAAGCCTGAAGCCTGCCGTTGAGGAGCTGGCCGAGCGCGTCCGTTACCACAAATTTGTCCAGTTTATCTTTTTCGGACAGTGGCGCCGGATGCGGCAGGCGGCGCAACAGAAGGGGATCCGGCTGATCGGCGATATCCCCATTTATGTCGGCCTGGACAGTGCTGATGTCTGGGCCAATCAATCATGTTTCGATCTTGATAAAACCACCTTGCTGCCCCGGCATGTGGCGGGAGTTCCGCCGGATTATTTCAGCGAAACGGGGCAGAGATGGGGAAATCCTCTCTATCTGTGGGAGGTGGGCGCTAAACCCAACAAACCGCTTTACGAATGGTGGCGGCAGCGTTTTCTGCATATCAGCCGAATGGTCGATGTGGTTCGTGTTGATCATTTCCGGGGTTTTGCCTCCTACTGGAGAATCCCGGCTGCTGAAAAAACGGCGGTGCAAGGCAGGTGGGTCAAGGGACCCGGCCATTTCTTTTTTGAACAGGTCAAAGACGCAACCGGCAAGGTCGAGATCATTGCCGAGGACCTGGGACTGATTACCCCTGATGTGGAGGAACTGCGGGATACCCTCGGCTTGCCGGGCATGAAAATTCTGCAGTTCGCCTTTGATTCGGATCAGGAAAACAACTATCTGCCCCATAATTTCCCCACGACAAACTGCGTGGTCTATACGGGAACCCATGACAATGACACAACAATCGGCTGGTATTTTGACCGGCAGGTTCCCCAGGTGTCCAAAGACAGGGCCAGACGTTACGCCAACTGCGACGGCCACATGATACACCGGGATTTCATCCGCATGGCATTTGCCTCGGTGGCTGCTCTGGCGATTGTGCCGCTGCAGGATGTGCTGGGTTTCGGCTCTGACTGCCGGATGAACAGGCCGAGCACCCTGGCGGGAAACTGGGCCTGGCGGTGTGCTTCCCGGTTTCTTTCTCCCGAGATTATTCATTATCTGCGGGATGAGGCGCTGTTTTACGGGCGGCAAAGAAGTATGCTCCCGCGGACAGGGGATAAATGATGAAGGCGCTGTTGTTGAACGGCTCGCCCCGGCGCGGCGGCAATACGGAAGTGCTGCTCGATGCATTGGCAGAGGGGGTGCGGTCTGCCGGCGGGGAGGTTGAGATGATCCGCCTGGCTGAACTGCGAATTGCTCCCTGCATCAACTGCGGCGGTTGTGACCAGACCGGGATCTGCATAATCCAGGACGATGCGGGCGGGGTGTATGAGAAGGTGGATCAGTCCCGCAGGATTGTTCTTGCCTCTCCTATCTATTTTTACGGGATCACGGCCCAGGCCAAGGCCTTTGTTGACCGGGCCCAGTCCTCCTGGAGCAGGAAGCGTATCCAGCAGAGAAAGGGGGAGTGGCGCGACGATCCCCACCGGCTGGGCTTTTTTGTTTCGGTGGCCGCAACCAAGGGGGAGAAGGTTTTCGACGGGGCGGAGCTGACGGCAAAATATTTCTTTGATGCCATCGGCGCGGCATACGGCGGCGCCCTGCTTTTCAGGGGCATTGAAAAACGCGGCGACATGGAAAAGGATGCGGCTAAACTGCGGCAGGCTGTGGAATTCGGCAGACGGATCATTGCCTGATGGGGTCCTTGCGAAGACCTGAACCGTCATATAATTCTTGACATCTTTGCCGTTTTCGTTTAGGTAAGACCCCATCATTACAAGGCCCCATCGTCTAGCGGTCAGGACGTTGGCCTCTCACGCCGAAAACAGGGGTTCGATTCCCCTTGGGGTCACCACGTGAGATCAGAAAGGAAATCAGCCTGATAAAAGCTGGTTTCCTTTTTTTGTTTCTCTGTATGGGCCGCGAACTTCACCATCACGCGGCAGAAGGGAATGCCGGAATGACAACCGGCAATAACGTCATATAATTGAGGATTTCAACCGCTATCCCGAATCAGAAGGTTGAATGAATAATTTTACGACCTCAGGAGTTCCGCATATGGATGTCATTCTCAGTGAAACTCTGTCAGCCGCAACCGCCCCTCTGGTGCTCGTTTCCGGGATCGGTATTCTTGTCTTGACTATCAATGCCCGCTATATTCAGGCAACCAGCAGAACCAGAGAGCTATATGACCGGTCTCTTGAAGCTGATGCCCCAGCCTCGATAAACCATGAAATCAATCTGCTCGTCCTGCGCTGCCGGCTCTTGAAGTACAGTTTCGCCACGCTTGTGCTCTCCACGATCCTGAGCAGTCTCCTGGTCATTGTCTCGCTTTTTGACAGACTCCTTGAGCTGTCAGTGCCGGTGATCGAGATTTTCCTCATGGCCGGCAGCTGCCTGTTTATTTTCGCCTCGATGAGTTTGCTTTTCGTTGATGTGCTGTTATCCATGAAGGCCACGATGATTCATATCGGCCGCTCTTCCGATTCGACCCGGTAACTCCATAAATCTTCGGTGCCCGCATCCGGCTTGTGGCGGATTTAGCCGCTTCTTCAATCGTAAATACTTCCCATTTCAAATTTCTGATTTGGCACAACGTATTGAAATCGTGAATTATATTACAGCATTTCCGGCCGTCATTCCGGCACTCTGTTCAGTCCCCGCTTGACGGGGGTGTTTTTAGCCGGAATCCAGTATCCGGGCGTTTGCTGGATGCCGGATCAAGTCCGGCATGACGGATTGCATGCTGCTTATTTCATATAACTCATCGTTATCTCGAATAATTCACCAACTCCGAAAGTTGAGTAATTATTCATGGACAAGCTCCAGGTCTTCTCGTTTTTCTGTGTCTCCCATATCGGTCACGGCCGCCACGACATTTTCCACATTGATAAACAGACCGGTGCCGAGGCGCATGAATTCGCCGAGCCATCGACCTGCCTCGGCGTCACCGCTGTCCGCCAACTTTTTTTTCTCGGGATAACAGGACTGCAGCAGATCGAAATAGACATTCTGCCCCTGCCAGAGGTTCACCTGCACCGGAAAGAGATAGAGCATTGACAGCTTGGTGTTCATCTGCTTGAGGGTGGTGGTGCGCGGGTCATCCCGCACCGCTGCCATTTCTTTATCTATATTCGCGCGCAGGGTCCGTTCCAGCCATTCATGCAGCAGGCGGATGGTCTCCGGGGTTGACTTCCGGCTCTCCAGGGCGTTGGTGAGTTTTCTTTTGAGGGTGACTTCCGCCGCCAGGGTGAAGGGGGCCGGTATGCGATGGCCGCATTCCTCGAGGATTGCGGTGAGAAAGGTGGTTCTGCTGTATACCGCCTCAAGGGTTTTGCCGACGTATTCAACCTCACCTTCCAGGACAATATTGAGCAATTCTTCCTGTTCATCCTTGAAAAGATCCTTGATCGTGTACCGTTCCCTGCCGAGATATCGGTCGATGACGTGCAGGGCGGCGCTCGGTCCCTTTTCCGCCAGACTGGTGAAGAGTTCTTCAGCCAGTTTTTCATAGGAATATTTTCCGGAAAGGCACGGCTCGGTCATGGCGGAGGCTTCGGCAGCCGTGGCATAACAGCCCTTGACCGTACAATAGTAATCATGGGGTTCCTGCTGCAGGGCGGCAAAGATGAAGGATGCCGCCTCTTCCGTGATTGCGGACCTTGCGTGCAGCATGCCGACTGCGGCAACGGTATGTTCATGCCGTTGTTTGGCATACTCCTTCAGCTCAATGGTGTAACAGCCAAGGATATTTTTTTGGGGATAATTTTCAAAAAAGGAGCTGATGGCGCAATGGATGGCCACCTCCCGCAGATGCGCCTTGGCCGCCAGGGCGAATTTCCGGTAGACATCAGCCCCGGTGCCCATGCCGCTGATGTTGCTCTGCGCCCGGCTGAGCCGCTCGATAAACTCCTTCTCCAGTATTACCCCTGCGCATTGTTGTGCGAGTTCAATGGCCCGGGCCGCATAACCCAGTACCTGGACCGCTTCGATGCCGGATATTTCATCAAAAAACCAGCCGCAGCTCGTATACATCAGCATGGCATTTCTCTGCATCTCCAGCAGCTGCCATGCCAGGGTGCGCTGGGAGGCGGACAGCGACTTTGCGGCATGGCTCTGCAGGAAGTCGTCTTTGGCGGGTTCCGAGCGGTCCATGATGACGCTGATGTAGGCATCCCGCGCCTGCCAGGGATGCTTGAAAAGCGGGGTGGCGTATTTGACATAAATGCGGATCAGTTCATGGCGCAGCCAGTCGAAACTTTCCCTTAATGTCCGTCGCCATTTCTGGTTCCAGTCAGGGTTGCCGCCGGCCCGGCAGCCGCAGTCCCCGCGCCAGCGCTCAATGCCGTGCACGCAGCTCCAGGAGCTGTGGCCGGCAATTTCAACCTCATGGTCCGGGCTGAACATTGCCAGGTATTCCCCGTAATTGGTCAGACCCACGTCAGGATTTTTTCTCACCTGCTCAAGGGCATAGGCCAGAGCCATGTCGCCGAACCGGTGATGATGGCCATAGGTTTCCCCGTCGGTGGCCACATGCACCAGCGGCGGGGTGGTGCGGCCGGCCGGCAGGGCATGGAAAAGTTTTTTTTCAAAGGTTTCCGCATTCTGCAGGATGCCGCCAAAGGCCAGGTCATGGGCGATCTCGCCGTTATAGAAGAAAACCGCTATGGTATCGCCGCTGGGCAGCCGCACCAGATAAGGCCGGGTGGTGTCGATGGACCCCTCGCTGACATCCTGCCACGTCGTGGAGTTGAGTGGCCGGACTCTCCTGGCCTGCCGGGGAGCAAGAATGGTGAAGCGGATGCCGTATTCAGAGAGAACCTCCAGGGTTTCCAGGTCAACCGCTGTTTCCGGCAGCCACATCCCCTCCGGGGCGCGGTTGAAATGTTGGCGGAAGGAGGCGATTCCCCAGTCGATCTGGGTGATCTTGTCCCGCCGGTTCGCCAGGGGCATGATCATGTGATTATAGGGCTGGGCCATGGCATTGCCGTGACCGCCGTGTTTGGCAGCGCTTATCTGGTCGGCCTGAATGATTTTCCGGTAAATGTCCGGGTCGTTTTCCTCTATCCAGGAGAGAAGGGTAGGACCGAAATTAAAGCTGATATGTTCATAATTATTGACAATGCCGGTAATCCGGCTGCGGTCGTCCAGGATGCGGGAAACGGCGTTCGGCGCATAGCACTCGGCGTGCACCCTGGCATTCCAGTCGTGATAGGGATGGGCGGAATCCTGCACTTCTATGCGTTCCAGCCAGGGATTTTCCCGGGGCGGCTGATAGAAGTGACCATGGATACAGATGTAGCCGTTCATGGGGCACCTTGAAAAGTCTTCTTTATTGATCGCCTGGGGGCAACGGGCAGCAAAGTCTTGCCTGTTTATAGTAAGACGGCGTTTCCGGGCTTGTCAAGGAGTAAGGGGTGGAAGATGTTAGGGGGCGGAAGGCGAATCAGGCCAGCCAGCGATACGCCCGCCCGCTGTGCAAGCGGGCGGGCGTGGTAAGTCAGACCGGCATGCGGTTAACGCAGACCGGGAATCTGATAGGTGTGAATATAGCCGATGGTGACCAGGTCATCATCTGACATGGCGGTAAAGCCGGTAATGTCGGTGCCGATGAAATTCACGCCGGAGGTGCCGTCGCCGAACACCGTCGCATAAATCGGCATCGGTGTGTCAACCCAGGTGCCTGGGGTAACAGGATCCTCGACCAGCACCCGGACGAAGCCGTCATAGGTGGCCGGATTTCCTTCGCCCGGTTCGGTAACGACCTGGCCGCGGTTCATGAATGTCGATTCCCTGTTATATTCGTTCATGTTGGTGGCAAAATTGAAGTACACAGGATTTTTGGCATAACTGATGGCGCCGGGCAGCGGGTCGCCGTTCTCGTCATACGCGCTGTAGCCGACCACCAGGTTGATGCCCAGGATGGAATTCAGGTACACAACCTTGTCCATGGTCATCCTGCCGGTCTTGTCAGCGGCCGAAGCAACAAAGGTGGCGCTGAAGGCAAAATCTTCACCGGCGCAGACATCGGCCGGGGACTTGGTGGTAATGCCGTAGGATTGTTCGCAGCCGTCACACGCTTCAAGAGAGACGATCAGGTTGCCCTCCGCATCGCGCGTGGTCCAGTAGTTGGTGACGTTAGAGGCGTCGACCAGGGCGCCGAGGCCGAAACTCTGCATCTTCGCGATATCGATGGTGGGCCGTAATGATTTTGACGGGCCGTCTTCCAGTTCCAGCAGTTTCCACAGCGGGATGCCGCCGTTAATGGAGCGCTCGATGGGGCCCCGGTCATCGGCCGGGGTGATCAGATGGCCGTCCTTCATGAGCTTGATGTAGAGGGCCAGGTTTTCCAGCGGCGAGTCGATGGCCTTGGAGACGGTCTCCAGGTATAACGGCGTGCCGTCGGGATTGGTGAGGAACTCGTCATACACATCTGTCGTCAGGAACAGGCGGCCCGAGGCATCAAGGGTGATGCTTTTGGCGTTGTTGATGTTCCGGATCGCCTCGTCAAAGGCATGGTCCAGCACCGCATCCGGGGCCCGGCCCAGATTGAGGCGGCCGAACTCGACTTCCTGGACCAGGTCGGCATAGTAGATATCCTTGTAATAGGTGATGCCGTTCCAGATTTCACCGTTGGCCAGAAAGATGGCGCTTGACACTTCGCACTCGGTTCTTTCCCAGGTCGGGTCAAAGGTGATGATCAGGGGCAGATGGTTGGCGGGCAGAAGCGTTTTGGATGAGATATCGCCCCAGCGCACGGCGTCGGCCACCGGCTGCACGCACTGGCTCGGATAGGGGGCGGGGAAATAGATGTCGCCGGTCAGGGGGTTGATCTCATTTACGCCGGTGTCTTCATTGACGATGGTGTAGCGGGCAAAACCCTCGGTCAGTTTCGGTTCGCCGCCGACTGCCGGCGCGGTGGTCCAGGCCTGCTGCATCACCTGATAGGGGTTGCCGTTGGGGTCGAGCACCGGATTGCCGTTTTCGTCGATCCAGTCTCCCAGAACCAGAACGGGTTCTCCTGTTGCCGGATCAACCGCCGGCACCCGTTTCGTTTCTCCGCCCAGATAGCGGTCAATCACAAAAAGATCGCCGAAAAGCTTGCCGGAATCGGACATGTTGTCGTTGAGCGGGCCGTCCGTTGACGGTCCATCTGCCGGTTCCTCTACCACCGGGTCAGGGTTTGTCACCGTGCCGCTGCCGCCCATGTAGCCGTTGCCGGCCAGGGCGGTTGTCGAGCAGCCCAGAAATAAGGCGGTTAAAATAAAATACTTCGTACGTTTCATGACTTCCTCCTTTTCATTTTTCCACTTTGCGGCTGTTTCCAGCGCGCGATTTTGATCCCATCCCTCATTTTCCGCAAAAGCCTGTGCTCTTTTGCGGAAAAATCCTCAGAACTCCGATAGATGTCGCCTTGGTCTCGTATGGTTCCGCTCCTAATCAACGGGCGATTTTCCGTTCAAGACCGCTGAATCCCTCAATTCACATCCGCGGATTTCTAAGTTATTGCATATGCAAATTATTATCCATATATGATAAGAAATATTGATGGTATAACATGCTGTTTTCGCATCATTTTTTTTAAGTCCGGGAGGCCGTCTTACCCTGTGGTATAGGTATTTTTCCCGATAAGCGGAAAAATTTCCGGAAAACCAGAAAATAGCGGCACGCGCCTTGCTATTAATTGAAGTTAACGAATAAATCAGCAAGGTTGCATGATTTGTTCACGATTGAAAACGGGCATGGCTGGCGGCGTTTGTTAGAAACAGAGCCGGATATTTTTCCCGGCCGACGTGGCATGAAGAATTTCAGGAGCTTGATTTTAGCCGGCCATGGTTCTAAAAAAACTTGCGCATGGTGGCTGAAACAGGTAGTTTAAAAAATTGGTTTCAGTTCATTTGTTCGTCATGAGATGATTTTTTTTAGGGGAGAAATATGCAAAATTATCTTTTTACTTCAGAGTCAGTTTCTGAGGGCCATCCCGATAAGGTCGCTGATCAGATTTCCGATGCTGTTCTCGACGGTATTCTGGCCCAGGACAAACATGCCAGGGTGGCCTGTGAAACCCTGGTCACCACCGGCATGGCGATCCTCGCCGGCGAGATCACCACCACGGCCTGGGTGGATATGCCCCAGATAGTCCGCGATACGATAAAGGAAATCGGCTACAACTCTTCCGAGATGGGTTTTGATTCCCAGTCCTGCGCGGTATTGACCAGTATTGACAAACAGTCTCCCGATATTGCCCAGGGGGTGAATGAAGGATCAGGGCTTGATCTTGACCAGGGCGCGGGAGACCAGGGGCTTATGTTCGGTTATGCCTGTTCGGAAACCAGCGTGCTCATGCCCATGCCCATCACCTATGCCCACCGCTTGATGAAACGGCAGGCGGAAGTACGCAAAAGCGGACGACTCCCCTGGCTTCGACCCGATGCCAAAAGTCAGGTCACCATTGAATATGTGGACAAATTACCGAAGAGAATAGAGGCGGTGGTTCTCTCCACCCAGCATGACCCCATTGTCGATTATGAGGACCTGAAGGAAGGGGTGATGGAGGAGATCATCAAGCCTATCCTGCCTGTCGAAATGATAGACGCCAACACCAAATTTTTCATCAATCCCACCGGACGATTTGTGATCGGCGGACCTGTCGGCGACTGCGGCGTCACGGGGCGGAAAATCATTGTTGACACCTATGGCGGAATGGGATCCCACGGCGGCGGCGCCTTTTCCGGCAAGGATCCTTCCAAGGTTGACCGCTCCTCCTCCTATATGGGGCGGTATGTTGCCAAAAATATCGTGGCCGCGGGTCTTGCCACCGAGGTTGAGGTACAGATAGCCTATGCCATCGGGATTTCCAAACCCGTGTCAATCAATGTGAACACCTTTGGGACGGGGAAAATCCCCAATGCCAAGATCAGGGAACTGATCATGGCCCATTTTGATCTGCGGCCGAAAGCGATTATCGAACATCTCGACCTGTTGCGGCCGATCTATAAGAAGACAGCGGCCTATGGCCATTTCGGCCGGGAGCGGGCCGAGTTTACCTGGGAAAAAACCGATAAGGCGGAAATCCTGCGGGATGCCGCCGGTCTGAAAGGAAATAAGTGATGAACGGATTTACTGATTATAAAGTTGCGGACATCGGCCTTGCCGGATGGGGGCGTAAAGAGGTTGCCATTGCCGAAACGGAAATGCCGGGCCTGATGGCGGTGCGCGCCGAGTATGCCGGCCAGAAACCGCTGCAGGGGGCGAGAATCGCCGGCTGCCTGCACATGACCATCCAGACGGCGGTGCTGATGGAAACCCTGGTGGATCTCGGCGCCGAAGTGCGCTGGTCATCCTGCAATATTTTCTACACCCAGGCCCATGCCGCCTCGGCCATGGCCGCGGCCCGCATCCCGGTTTTCGCCTGGAAGGGCGAAACCGAGGAGGAATTCTGGTGGTGCATTGAGCAGACGATTTTCGGACCGGACAACTGGCGGCCGAATCTGATTCTTGACGACGGCGGCGACCTCACCCAGGTCATGCACGAAAAGTATCCGGAACTGATGAAGGATATCAAAGGCATCAGCGAGGAGACCACCACCGGCGTGCACCGCCTCTATGAGATGATGCGGGCGGGCCGCCTGCTTGCCCCGGCCTTTAATGTCAATGATTCCGTCACCAAGTCGAAATTTGATAATCTCTATGGCTGCCGCGAATCGCTCATCGACGGCATCAAGCGGGCCACGGATGTGATGATCGCCGGCAAAACCGCCGTGGTCTGCGGCTACGGCGATGTGGGCAAGGGCTGCTCCCAGGCCCTGCGGGGCATGGGAGCCACGGTGCTGATCACCGAGATTGACCCCATCTGCGCCCTGCAGGCGGCCATGGAAGGGTACCGGGTCGTCACCATGGAAGAGGCGGCACCGGTCGGCGAGATATTTGTCACGGCCACCGGCAATGTCGGGGTCATTACCCGCGCCCATATGGATGTGATGAAGGACCAGGCGATTGTCTGCAATATCGGCCATTTTGACAGCGAGATCGATATCGCCTCCATCCGCCCCCTGACCTGGGAGAATATCAAGCCGCAGGTTGATCATGTCATTTTTCCCGACGGCAAAAGGATCATCGTGCTGGCTGAGGGCCGGCTGGTCAATCTCGGCTGCGCCACCGGCCATCCCAGTTTTGTCATGAGCAATTCCTTCACCAACCAGGTCATGGCCCAGATTGAACTGTGGAAATACAGCCATAAGATGGAAAACAAGGTCTATTTCCTGCCCAAAAACCTGGACGAGAAGGTGGCGCGTCTGCATCTGGGCAAAATCGGCGCCCATCTCACCACCCTGACCAAAGAACAGGCCGAATATATCGGCGTGCCGCTGAACGGTCCCTATAAGCCTGATTATTACCGCTATTAAGGGGTGGAGCCGATGGCATCCAGTCTGCCTGATTTTATTACCTATTTTCTCAACCCTGGCCACTATGAGCATGCAGTGGACAGGGTTGAGCTGGTGCAGACCCATATTTCCTATGTGCTGCTGGCCGGGGATTTTGTTTACAAGTTCAAGAAGCCGGTGGATTTCGGTTTTCTCGATTTCACCACCCTGGAGAGACGGGAACTCTACTGCCGGCAGGAGCTTGTCCTGAACCGCCGTCTCTGTCCGGACATCTATCTTGATGTTTTTGCCGTGTGCCGCGCCGGTGATGCTTTCCGTTTTGCCGCCGCCGAAGCGGGGGATGCCGTGGAATACGGGGTCAGGATGAAGATGATGCCCAGGGAGAAGATGATGGGCGAGGTGATCGCCAGAGGAGAGCTGAACAGATCCCATATCCTGGACATTGTCGACACCCTGGTGCCCTTTTACGAAAAGGCGGCGGGTGGCAGCGACATTGCCCGGTTCGGTACGGCCGGGGCGGTGAGTGTCAATGTGCTGGAGAATTTTGACCAGACCAGGGGGTTCATCGGCAGGGGCGCCCTGCGGCAGAGTCAGTTCGATGCCATCAGCGGCTATGCCCGCTCATTTCTGGAAAACGAGGCACTGTTTCTTGACCGCAGCGCCGCCAGGGTGCGGGATTGCCATGGCGATCTTTACTCCGCCAATATCTGCCTGGCCGACAGGGTTTACATCTTTGACTGCATCGAGTTCAATGAACGGTTCCGCTATTGCGATGTAGCAAGCGATGTGGCTTTTCTGGCCATGGATCTGGATTTCCACGGCCTTCATTCCCTTGCCGATTTTTTTATAGAAAAATTTGTGGCGGCAAGCGGTGATAAAGGGCTGCCCGCCGTCCTGCCCTTTTACAAATGCTATCGGGCGTATGTCCGGGGCAAGATCGGTCTGTTTACCGCCCATGCCCCCGAGGTTGATGAGGTGACCCGCAACCGGAACCTGGCCATGGCGGAAAAGTATTTTCTGCTCGCCGAGCAGTATGCCCGCTAGTCTCTATGTTTTCATGGGGATGATTGCCAGCGGCAAAAGCACCCTGGCCAAGGCCTTTGCCCGCGAGTTTTCTCTGCCCTATTATAATACGGATGTGGTGCGCAAGGAACTGGCCGGCAAATCCCCGGAGTCCCGGCAGGGCAGCAGCCTGAACCAGGGAATCTACACCCCGGAATTCTCCCGCTTAACGTATGACACCCTGCTTGATTACGCCGGACGCGAGCTTGCCCTGCATCGCTCCGTGGTGCTTGACGGCTCTTATCACCGACGTGCTGAACGGCAGCGGCTGATGCAGCGTGCCGCGGAGTGCCGGGCTCCCCTTTTTTTTATCCTGTGCCGCTGCGATGATGAGGAAACAGCACGTCGTCTCGCTTTGCGGGCAAAGAATCCGCACGCCGTTTCCGACGGCACCTGGGAGATTTATCAGCGCCAGAAAGAGAGCTTTGAGTTTCCTGACGAGCTTTCCCCTTCATCCCTGATCATCATGGATACCAGCGGATCTGTCGCCGTATTGCTGCGCAAACTGACGGATATTCTGGCAAAAAATCGCTGAAGGCAACGGGCACGAGCGGGAAGGGCGGGGTGCGGCTGCCGCCCTGCTGTCGGCTTGTGGATACAGGCGGCGCTGTTGCGCTGCCGTCGTTTGAAAAAAAATCAGACAACGTTAAAAAAACCGCGCAACCGAAACCGTTACCGCATTGCGGGTATAATCGTATAGCGGGTCATTGGACTCGTTATGGGTGTTCTGCAGTTTGCAGGCGATTTCCCAGCCGTTCCGCAGGTAGTAGGAGAGACTGACGCTGGCGTCAAGCTGCTCCTCATCCCGGTCCTCCGCAGCCTCTATGTCATAATAGCTGTCGCGGTAGGAGACATAGAAGGCGGCGCCCATGTTTCCCAAGAATTTCACATTCATCCCGGCGGCAATGGAATGACGGGTCGGGGAATAATCTTCATCATCCCGGTCATTGAGTTCGAGGGTATAGGCTAGATACGTGTACCAGTCGCCCCACTTGCGGGACAGTTCCGCCATGCCGCGCTGACGCCAGCCGGCCAGGTAGTCATAATCATCATCCAGTATGTCAAGATAGTTCAGCCTGTAGCGCAGGCGCAGGGCACTCGCGGCCCAGAGGGAGCGCTTTACCTGCAGACTGATCATGGGGCTCTGCTCGAAGCTGTTGCCCTCCAGGAGCACATATTCATAGCCGCCTCCCCCCTCCAGCTGATAATCGCCGAGGTGCCGCCAGTGAAAAAATTCCAGGCTGGCCGAGCCATAATCATATTCATCCATTTCGTAATACTTGAGATACGAGATGTTGGATTGAAAATAAGATCCTGCGGTGGATGAGTCCTGCCCCAGGGGGCGGCGCAGATAGAGAAACAGATCAAGGAAGCCGTCTTCCTGATTGCTGGCCTGTATTATATCGCTTTCAGCGACCAGCTCCACATTGTCATCATACCCTAATCCGATTGATACATAACGGTCCCAACGGCTGACTTCCGTTTTGCCCTGGATGCTCTGCAGGGCATTTGCTGCCAGGATGCGCAGTTTTTCATCGTTGCCGGCGGCGCTGTTATATGACTTTTCGAGCCAATAGCGGGCATTCTCATGGTCGGACTGTTTCTCGGCCACCACGCCCAGATTGTAATAGGCCAAGGGGGCCATCTGGGGAAAAGTCGCTGTTTTGCGAAAGGCTTCTTCCGCTTCGGCGTAAAGGCCCAGTTTGTAGGAGCAGACCCCGATATTGTAATAGAGTGAAGGTTTGTCCAGTCCGGCGGCTTGCGCCTGGTGAAATAAAGCCAGAGCTGCGGCATAATCTCCCTTTTTGGAAGCAGCAATGCCTTGCTGAAAGGGGGGAGGCTCCTGCGAGGTATCCGCATGCAGGTCATGGCTGAAAAAAAATGGGACAACGAAAATGATGCCCAGGGAAAGTGTCCGTTGCAAAAAGTTAGGAAGTTTCATGCCCATTTTCCATAGCAAAATTTATACCGTTTAGGGGATTGTGCCAATTTCGGAAACACTTTGCAATCTCTAATTGGAAAAAAGAATGCAAGGTGTTGACCCGGCTGGGAAGAAATCCTGACAAAGCCTGGGGAAAAGCTCTATCGGGCAAAGGCTGCGGGCGGAAGTGGAGTAACTTACTGCTTTCTTACAAAAAAAAGCCCCGAGGATGCCGGGGCTTGTTGAATCCGTGGGGTGGGGCGAGTTAACCGTATATCAGCTTTTGTGTTCACTCTGGCGGATGAAAATTATTTACCCCCCTTATTCATGATCGGATCGTTTTTCATTTGCGGTGCTTTATCTGTTTCCGGGCCTCGGGGGGCTGCCGGAACATCGGGCCGGGGGGTGGTGATATCAGGTCCGGGACTTTCGGGTCGATTAGGCTCCTGCGGGGAATCAGGCCGGATGTCCGGTGACCCTGGTCCAGGAGCCTCAGTAGGGCGACTTACGTCCGGTCCGGAATCAGGCCTGCTTTCAGCCGGGATTGTACCGT
>JACQYM010000013.1 GCA_016208225.1 Deltaproteobacteria bacterium
AACCCCCTGGCCCTGGCCATTGCCCTGGATTGCGGCTTTGTGGCCCGCGGCTTCACCGGGGACAGACATCAGCTGCAGGAGTTGATGAGTGCCGCCATCAGCCATAAGGGTTTTGCCCTGATCGATATTTTCCAGCCCTGCATCACCTTTAATAAGGTCAATACCTATAAGTGGTACAAGGACCGGGTCTATCCCCTGGAGGCGGAATATGATGCAGCCGACCGCCTGAACGCCTTTCAACGCTCCCTGGAATGGGGGGAGAGGATCCCCACCGGGATCTTTTACCGGCATGAGCGGCCGGTGTTGACCGATATGCTGCCGCCGCTGCAGGCCGGCCCCCTGTCGGCCCAGCCCTTTGACCGTGAGGCGGTAAAGACGGTGATGCAGGAGTTTTTTTAGGGGTTAAGGGATTTAGGGGTTAAGGGGTTAAGGGATACAGAGATTCAGGGGTAGGTGGTTTGGGGGGGGACGGGGCGGTCATGAAGCATGTCGTTATTGTGGGAGGGGGCTTTGCCGGTCTGAACGCGGCCAAGGTTCTCGGCAACAGAAAAAATGTCCGGGTCACCCTGGTGGACCGCCTCAACCATCATCTGTTTCAGCCCCTCCTCTATCAGGTCGCCATGGCGGCCTTGAGTCCGGCGGAAATCGCCGTACCGATCCGCCATATTCTGGCAAAATACCGCAACATCACCGTGCTGCAGGATGAGGTGATTGATGTTGACCGGGAGCGGCGCCGGGTTGTCGCCACGGAATGTACCCTGCACTATGATTACCTGATCCTGGCCTGCGGGGTGAAACATACCTATTTCGGCCATGAGGAATGGGAGGAATATGCGCCGGGCCTGAAAACCATCGAACAGGCCACGGAAATTCGGCGCCGGGTGCTGACCGCCTTTGAGGCCGCGGAACGTAGCGGGGAGCCGGCCAGGCAGCGCCGGCACCTTACCTTTGTCATCGTGGGGGGCGGCCCCACCGGGGTGGAACTGGCCGGCGCCATCGGCGAGATGAGCCATCATACCCTGACCAGGGATTTCCGCAACATCAACCCCAGACTGGCCCGCATCATTCTGATCGAGGCCGGTCCGCGCATCCTGCCTTCCTTTTCCGAGAAAATGGCGGTCAAGGCGGCCACGGACCTGGAAAAACTCGGGGTTCAGGTCCGGACCTCAAGCCCTGTCACCGGTATTGACAGTGAAGGGGTGCAGATCGGCCCCGAACGGCTGGAGGCGGGTGCCATCCTCTGGGCCGCCGGGGTCCAGGCCGCGCCGCTCGGCAAGAAGCTGGGGGCGGAAACCGATGCCATCGGCCGGATTGTGGTGGCGGCTGATCTCAGTATCAAAAATCACCCGGAAATCTTTGTGGCCGGTGACCAGGCTTGTTTCATCCACAGCCGGCCCTCGCCGCTGCCGGGCCTGGCGCCCGTGGCCCTGCAGCAGGGGCGGTTTATCGCCAGAAACATCCTGGCTGAAATCGCCGGACGAAACCGCCGCCCCTTTCACTACCTGGATAAAGGCCAGCTTGCCGCCTCGGCCGCAGCAAGGCGATCATCTAACTGGGCCGCCTGCGCTTTGAGGGTTTCTGGCCCTGGCTTGTCTGGCTGGTCATCCATATCTATTATCTTATCAGCTTCGAAAACAAACTCTTTGTCACCCTGCACTGGGCCTGGTCATTTTTCAGTTTCCGGCGCGGCGCCCGATTGATCATCAGCAAGGAGTGGCGTTTCTACAGGGATCGGTAGGGCAAGGCGGTAGGCAAGAGGCACAAGGCAAGAGGCACAAGGCAAGAGGCATAAGGCAAGAGGCATAAGGCAAGAGGCACAAGGCAGGAGGCACAAGGCAAGAGTCACAAGGGAAGAGTCACAAGGGAAAAGATACTTCCTTACCTTTTGCCTTTTGCCTCTTGCCTATTGCCTTATGTCTTATGCCTTATGCCTGAATTAAAAAACCCCGCACCGTTGCCGGTGCGGGGCATGGTCACGGCAGCTGTTACCGCGCTACCGTTGTTTCATTATTTTTGCCGCATTTCGGGCATGCAACCTTTACCTTGGTTTTTGACCAGGCATAAACATTCCTGCCGCATTTCTGGCAGACACAGGCATCAGCGATTGCATCGGGTCTTGGCGGCAACAGTTCGTTTCCACACTCCGGACATCGCAGTTCAGGCATACATTTCACCTCCCGCATTCCACCCCGTTACGCTCTCGGATTAAAGTCCCTCACTTGTTTCAGGTCACGAAGCAATTCCTGCTTCATTCTTTCCCTTCTAATTAAAGGGTAAGGGCAGCCGGCAGCTCTGTCAATGCTGCCGGCCATGGGCGGCAGCGGGAGATGACCAGGAAACTTCACCCCGATTTTTTTTTCAGATAGGTGGCCTGCACCCAGCTCCAGTTCAGGGAGAGGTGCAGGATAACACCCATGATCAGCAGTACCCCGCCGCCGCCGTGAATAATTTCATAGAATTCCCCTGGGAAAAAATCATGCAGGGAACTCGTGACCCCCTGGCTCAGGATAAGCATGGCTATGACGGGATTAAGAATCTTCAGCGCTTCATTTTTTTTCATTGTCACTCCTTGGCCGCTGCCGCGTGGGCGCCGACCGTTTTTTCCCCATCGATCAGCTGGTTCAGTTTCCAGGTGGAATTGCAAGAAACATGCGAGACATATGTGCCAGCAGCTGGAATCGCGGCCGCCAAACACTTATGCCACTGTGTATCGCTTGGCACAGTAATTGAATTTATACATTATCCAACGGATAACGAGCGGCTGACTCCCTTACATCTTTATCCATTTCGTGACGAGCCTTACGCCGTTTACCGTGTATAGCGATGCAGTTGTTTATTATTACAACGGCTTAACCCGGAACAGACCATAAATCATTGGAGAAGCCGGACGGAACCGGCGTCCGGCGTGACTTGGTATGAAACTTTTCATTCGTTTGCTGCTGATTTCCTGGTGGTTCATCCCGGGGTTCTATCTGTTTGTGGTTCCCCTTGTCTGGTTTCTTGGCTGTGAGAGCTGGCGGGAGGTTTTGGCTGAGGCAAACAGTATTGCCAAAGGCGTTTTTCTGGGGTTCGATGGATGACGCCGTCCTGTGATATGAGATTAGTGGACGCCGTCCGGCATGGCAGGACAGGTGTCCGGTTCTTCAGTCAGTTGGCTGGGGGTGCCGTGCTCTCCGCGGTAAATTTCCAGGTTTTACGGGATACGCATAAATGTTCATGGAAAAAACGAAAATTGCAGTCATAGGTGCCGGACCGGCAGGAATCGGCGTGGCAATCGAGGTCAAGGCGGCGGGTTTCGCTCCGGCAATTGTTGTGGAAAAGGCCGGGCATGCCTGCGACACCATTGTCCGATTCTATCAGGCCGGCAAACGGGTCGATGCGGTGTACCAGAAGGTGCAGGTTGCCCCGCAGGGCATGCTTTCTTTTGCCACTGAAAGCAAAGATGATTTCCTGGCCAGGATGAACAGCCTGATCAGCGGGCATGGGCTGGATATCCGCTATGGCCAGGAATGCCATAAAATTCTGGTCAATGGCGATACGTTTCATATCTTTACCTCCGGCGGATTGCAGCTGGAGGCGGATATCCTGGTTGCAGCCATCGGTATTTTCGGCCGGCATGTCAGGCCCACCTACCCCGTTCCCAAGGAGATACGCCACCATGTCCTGTTTTCTCTGCCCAAGGAGACGCCGGTCGGCAAGGATATACTGGTAGTGGGCGGCGGGGATTCAGCGGCCGAGGCCGCCTGTTTTCTCTGTCAGCAAAACAGGG
>JACQYM010000037.1 GCA_016208225.1 Deltaproteobacteria bacterium
GCTCGCTCGCCGGGGTAAATTTCTCTCAGACAGGCTAATATAGACTCATACCCGCAAGCAGGCAATTTAATTTTGCGTAAAGAGCAGGCGCGGGCGGGTGGAGCAGCCGCGGTCACTGGGAAAAAAGAAAAGAGGAAGGGCGATCAGCGCGTTGCGCAGGATCAGCAGATAAACGGGGAGAGGGTCGCCGTCGCCGAAACAGCCGCAGTCCACGGGCAGCAGCAGGTAGCCCTTCGAGGCGATGAGAAACAGCACAATGAAAAAAAGATAGAGCACGCCGGTAAGCCTGGCAAAAACAACGGCCCGGATGCCGGTGAGCGCGGTAATGCCGAAAACGACCTCTATGGGCGGATACCAGCGGGAAAGAAAAATCAGCTGATCAAGGGTGATGATTTCCTGCTCCAGCAGCGTTTCCAGCAGGTCTCCCACCCCTGGCGTGATGATTTTGCTGACGCCGGCGGCAACAAGGAGCAGGGCGGCCAGGTAATAGTCAATGATGACCAGGTGGCGCAGAAAATGCTTCACTGCTCGGTCGGGAGGTGGTTTTTTTTCCCGGCCCCTTCCCAGAAGAGCATCAGTTTTTCCATCATCTGGTGGAGGGTCTCCACCTGCTCTTTGACATCCTGCACCGTGGCCGAGCCTTCTTCCGACATGGCGGCCTGGGACTGCACCATGTCATCGATGGCGGTAAGCGCCTCCCGGATCTTCCCTTCCGTTTCCGCCTGCCGCCTGCCGGTTTCGATGATTTTGGCCATCTGCCGGACCACCGAGTCAGACCCGGTGTTCATCTCGCCAAAGCTGTTTTGCAGGTTATCGACCATGGTCACGCCGGCCGCTACTTTTTCGTCCAGTCGTTGAATAATGCTTGCCACCTGGCTTGAGGTTTCAGTGGTGCGGGAGGCCAGATTGCGCACCTCGCCGGCCACCACGGCGAAACCGGCGCCTGCCGCGCCGGCCCGGGCCGCCTCCACCGCGGCATTCAAGGCAAGCAGGTTTGTCTGAAAGGCGATATTTTCAATGGACTTGACCAGGGATGAGATTTCCTTGTCCGCCTCAGCCATGGCCTGCATGGCAGCAACTACATCCTCCATGGATTTTTTTGATCGGATTGCGGTGTCGTGCAGATTGTTTGCCTCGGAATCGGCTGTCCGGGCCGCCTCCTGATTATCCCTGGCCTGCTCAGTCAGCTGGTCCATGCTGGCGACGATTTCCTCGACCGCGGCTGACGAGGAGCTTGTCTCGGAAGCCAGCTGGACGGCCATGGCATTGATGTTTTCTACTGCATCAAGCAGTCCGCCGGTGGCCTGGGTGGATTCTACCCCCATGCCGGCCAGTTGCCGCGATATCTGTGAAATCATATAAAAGATCATTACCCCGAGCGCGATCATGACAGCGAAGGAAAAAAGCAGAACCAGGTTCAGCTGCCTGCTGACCTGGAGGATATGGTCCATGGCGCTGTTGTGGCTGGCGGAACTGGCTTCCACGATATTATGCAGCGACTGCAGCAGCTTTTTATTGCCGGCATCAAATTTTTCGGTCCAGGCCGCCTCTTCGGCATAGGCCTGGGCAACGCTGGCGGCAACCATCTGCGATCCGGCCTCAAAGGATGTCCGGTATATTCCCCTGACCTCCTCAATCTGTCTGCTGCCTTCGGAATTTTCACTGTTCAGGGTTAACAGCTGCTCCAGCAGGGCGGCAATCTCCTTGTCTATTTTTTGGATGTCGGCCAGTTCCCCCTCCGTGCCGGCAGCGCGGGAGACATTGAATTTTTCAATGACATTGGTGACATGTCCCTTGATCTCAATGGCAATCTTGGTCTCCGGATAGACTTGCCGGCTTACCTTTTTCACCTCGCGGTTGAATTCCCTGGTGGCCAGCAGGGCGTAAAAGATGATGGCGCCGGCGACGGTGAACAGAAGAAGAAAAAAGAAATAAAGCTTTTTTTTGCTGCCGATCTGCATGGGTGATTCTTCCAAGTGGCTTAGGGGTGAAAAGTGAGGCGTAAGGAGTGAGGAGAAAACATTTTCTGCCTCTGTCTCCCGGCCCCTGATAAGTCTGTTTTAACCGCAGAGCATACGGAACACAGATATATATTTTTTATTACAGTTAGTTAGCTCTGTGGGCTCTGTGCTCTCCGTGGTAAATTTTCAGTTTTTGCTTACTCGGTCGGCAGGCCGGCGCGCTTCCAGGCCAGGATGCCGCCATCCATGATGGCAATGTCGGTATAACCCTGCATGCTCAGAAACTTGCCGCAGATCGCGGCCTGTTTTCCGGCATGGTCAAAAATGATGATTTTCTTGTCTTTGGGCAGGCTGCCGTATTTTTCTTCCATGTCGTCCAGGGGGATGCTGACACCGTCCTTGATTTTGCCGACATCCTTTACTTCATCGCCGCGGATGTCAAGCAGGACGGCGGTGGCGGCCTGGGCCTGAACATCCTGGGGGGTGAGCCTGGGGAATTCGACCTTTGGGTATTCCACCTGCGTCGTTACAGGATAGCGGTTCTTGGCCCACTCCGGCAGCCCCTCATTGTAGACCATGACATTGGTGTAACCCAGGGCAATGGCCTTGTCGGCCGCCTCCATGCTCTTGGAGCATTTCGGGCCTTTGCAGTAGAAGATGAGCAGGCCCGTCTTGTCGGCCGGCAGCAGAGGATTATCAGCGCTGACCTTGCTGCTGGGAATATTGATTGATCCGGTAATTGCCAGTTCCTTATGCTCAATGGAGCTCAGGGCATCAACCAGGGTGAGCGGTTCGCGGGCATCCAGTTTCTGCTTCAGTTCGGCTGTGGTTATGACGGCGACCTTGGCCGCCGCCCCCGCGGCCGCAGTCTGCAGGAGAAATAAACCGCAGCAGAGGAGAAATAAGGCCAGTCGTGTCATTTTTCGTGTCGTCATGGATGAAACCTCCGTTGGAGAAAGCGGATGAATAAAACAAGCCGGCTGCTGAATAACCATACCATCCCTGCCCATTTCGCTGCGGCCCTCTGTGCCGTGCGCGGTATTGCGATGGCAGTTGTTTATGGCAACGGCTTATGCCTGACCAGGATAATGCTGCATGCACAAAGCTGTTTGTAATTATATGGGGAAAAAAGAAATAAAATCAAAGCATTTTCTCTTGTGTATAAGAAAGGGTTACATATTCAGCGTCAGGGGTTTTGCTGGGAGAGTGGGGGTGGCAGCCCTTTCAATCTCGGCATCCCGTGGTTTCTTCTGCGGATGGGGATTGTTTTTTTTGAACAATTATTAATTGTTTTGCCAGCTACGGTGTGGTAGCTTATTAAGAAATGCTCTCGTTTAGGGCGCCGCCAATAAAATGTTTCCGGCTGGGATGGTTTATCCGCTTCAGCCAAGTCCTTTAATTTTTTTCAGTTTTTCGGAGGTTGTCTATGCTGCAGAAAGGTCTTTTGCGAAGATTCATTCCCCTGATGCTTTTTTCGTTTCTCTTTGTTTCAGGGGATTACCGTGCCGCCCAGGCCGAACCGGTGGGTGAGGGGGCAAAAGAGGCCCCGGCTGCCCAGGCGGAACAGAACGTTTATAAAGGTAAGGTAGTCGGCAGGTCAAACAAGGCCAAATCGATCTCCATTGCCGTGGGCAAGGAAGAAGAGGCCAAGAACATGATGGTCAAGTTCGATGACCAGACCCAGGGCATTGAATTTGCCGTGGAAGGCGAGGGAGCAATCATTGAATACAAGGTGGCCGGCAATGACAAGATTGCCACGGTCATCAAGCCGAAGGTTGTCCAGCTGCCGCCGGGAACAATGGAGGTCCTGCCTGAATACGTGGCTGATCTCATTGACAAGGGCGCCACCTATTTTCTGGTGGATTCCCGGCCGGCGAAACGCTTTGATGATGGCTCCCTGCCCACGGCTGTGAATATCCCGGTGGCCAAGATGGAAAAAGAGGGCGCCTCCCTGCTGCCGGCCGACAAGAACACCGAGCTGATCTTCTTCTGCGGCGGGGTGACGTGAGGCATGAGCCCTGTTTCCGCCGGTCAGGCGGTCAAGCTTGGTTATACCAATGTCAAGGTTATGGTGCAGGGTGTTCCTGCCTGGAAAAAGATGGGCCGTCCCGTGGTGGCCAGTCGGAATTTTGTTGAAAACGGCAATATCGTGCTGGTTGATCTGCGCGGGGCTGATGAGTATGCCAAGGGTCATCTCCCCCGGGCATACAATATCCCGCTGGCAGAGCTGGCCGGTGCGGAAAATCAGTTCCCGGAAAAGAAGATTGCGCCCATCGTTTTTTACGGCGACGGCGCTGAAAAGGCCTCGCTGACCGCCAGGAAATGGGGATACAAAAATGCCTCCATTGTCAATGGCGGGCTGCAGGGCTGGGTTGATGCCGGCAAACAACTTGATACCACGCCCTCCCCGGAAAAGATTGTCTGGGTGAGAAAACTGGCCGAAGGTGAGGTGAGCATCGCTGATTTCGAGAAAATTGCCGAAGCTGCTCCGGCAGATCAGATGATTCTTGATGTCAGGACCAATGATGAGGCGGCGGCAGGCAACTTCCCCAATGCCCTGCATATCCCGCTGGATGAAATCGGCGATAAGATGAGCACCCTGTCCAGGGACAAGGAGTATCTGATCCACTGCACCACCGGTGTCCGCTCGGAAATGGCTTATCAGGAATTAAAAAAGGCCGGATTCAAGGTCCGTTATCTGATGGCGAATGTTGAGTGCGATGAGGATGGCTGCGAAATCAGCGAGTAAGTAACCAGGTTTTTTTACAGCGGTAATTTTGGACAAAAGGCGGCGCTTCGGCGCCGCCTTTTGTTTGTCATCCGGCTGAACTTTCTTTCTCTTTTTCCGTTCCTGTGGTTTATTGGTCAGCGATCACGGAACTGGCGTCCACACCCTGTGGTCGCTTCTCTATTATCGGATATGTCAATGGGATCGTGTTCGTGGGCCGGGGAGGCCCTGGGAAATGCCATGCAGAGGATAGAGCTGACAGTAACAGGTTGTGAACCGGATTACGGGACGGCAGCAAAGATTGCCCTGGCCATTGCCGAGCAGGATGGGCAGGAGCCCCTGCTCATTGCCTGGTATGACCGGCGCAGGGACAAACACTCACCAGGCTGCCTTAAACCTCGGAGAGCACAGAGCTCACAGAGCTGAAAAAGAAATTTCTCCGTTTTGACCTGCCAGACCGCAGTTTACAAGACGAAACAACCTGAGTAGTAACAAAAAAAATATTTCGCTGTGCACTCTCTGGTGAAAATTTGTAGACCGGAGTGAACTCTTGCGGCCGGCTTGATCAAACTTCGGCCCCTTGTCTTGACCAGCAGTCGCGCAGATGGTATTTTCTTCGGCGCTGCTGGCCCGCTGTTTTCCGATTAACCTTGAGACGACGATACCATCATGAGTAAACAAGAGAAATCCTTCCCCGCCGGCATGACGCCGCTGGGCAAGGCAAAATTTTTATTTTCCTGCCATTCCGGCGTCTCCTGCTTCATGTCCTGCTGCCGCAATGTGGAGATGCTGCTCTATCCGTATGACATTATTGAACTGAAAAAGTGTCTCGGTATCCGGTCCGACCGGTTTCTGGAAGAATATGTGCAGGTGGTGCAGGGGGACAATCCCTTTTTCCCGGCCCTCATGATGAAAATGACCGCGGCCAACAGCTGCCCCTTTCTCGGGCCGGACGGCTGCACCGTCTACGAACACCGCCCATTTTCCTGCCGCATGTATCCGCTGGAGCGGGGCGTGGACCGGACCCCGGAAAAGGGCAGGGCCGAAGAATTTTATTTCCTCACCAGACATGAATACTGCAAAGGGCATGACGAGGCGCAGGAGTGGACGGTGAAAGAATGGCTGCGCAGCCAGCAGCTGCTTTTTCATAATGCCATGGCCGACCAGTGGGCGGAGATGGATACGCTTTTTGCCGGCAACCCCTGGGCCGGGGAAGGGGCGGCCGGTCCGCGGCAGAAGCTCGCCTTTCTGGTCTGTTACAATATCGACGGTTTCCGGGACTATGTGCGCCATCATGACCTGATCGACCGGTTCAAGCTGCCCAAAACCCGCGTCCGGGCCATTGAAACCGATGACGAGGCGTTGCTCTCCTTCGGCTTTGACTGGCTGAAGATGGTGCTGGCCGATATGCCGACCCTGCAAGTGAAGAGGAATAGGCAAATAACCTGATCTCGACAGATTTAACGTTGGTACCAAAAAATAAGTCCAGAATGAGTGCCTAAAGTACTTAAAGTGTCTTAAGTGCCTAAAGTTGTGGTGCTTTCTGGTCAGAAAAACCTTTAACTTTAGGCATTTTAGGTACTTGAGCGCACTTTAGGCACTCTACTGGTAACAAGCCAGAATCCGAGATAGTAGCTTAACTCGCTGAAATTACATCACAACATCAGGAGTTCTGAACTTATTTCGAATAGCCTCCTAATTCATTTTCTCACCACAGAGCACACGAAGATCACAGTTAAATTTATAATTACAGTCTGGTATCTCTGTGGGCTCAGTGCTCTCTGTGGTTAATTTTCATTTTTTATGCTTTTTTCAGAAGCGGAGGCTCAGCCCGCCGCCCAGGCCGAAATCCGAATGCCACTGGCCGACCAGCGACACGCTCTTGCCGAGCAGATAGGACAGGCCGGCGCGTCCCTCCCATTTGCTGTCCGTGTCATATTCGGCGCTGCCGAAGAGCGTAAGGCGCGGGGTGATGGGCAGGGACTTGTCAATGGCGAATCGAAAATCCGCGTTCACATCAATCCAGGTCATCCATTCGAAATTGAGCGGCAGCAGGTAACGCAACCCCGCGACCCCGTGATGTTTTTCAATGTCATGTTCCACTCCCTCGAAATTGACGCCGGCAAAGACGGATGTGAAAGAGTTGATGGAGCAGGCCCAGGTCGGGACCAGTTCCCATTCCGGATCGTCAACCTGCTGCCAGCCGTACTGCCAGTCGACCTCAAGAATATTGCGGCTGTCGGCCAGGGTGAAGGCTCCCTGGCCCATGTGGCTCATGGCATCCATTTCCCCCCAGAAATACCAGGGGTTCATGAAGAGATGGGGACGGATGGCGGCCAGATCGGCCGGCAGGATATAATCCTCGTAATGTACGACCCGGGCCATGCCGCTTTCCATGTGATAGAGCAGGTGACAGTGAAAGAACCAGTCGCCGATCTCATCGGCGGCGAATTCGATGACCGTGGTGGACATGGGGGCCACATCCACCGTGTGTTTGAGCGGCGCATAGTCGCCCTGGTTGTTGATGACCCGGAAGAAATGGCCATGGAGGTGCATCGGATGGTGCATCATGGTGCGGTTGATCATGATGAAACGCACCACTTCCCCGGCCCGAATGGGGATTGCGTCGCTTTCCGTCAACGTTTTGTTGTTCAGCGACCAGACATAACGTTCCATGTCGCCGTCCAGGGTGAGGCGGATGTCGCGCACCGGTCTCTCCGGGGCAAAGGCGGTGGGCCGGACGGCCCGCAGTTTGTCGTAAGGAGGCCATGGCCGGGATGGGTCCATGCCGTCCGCCGCGAGTTTATCCGCAGCGGCAATATCTGCCCCGAGTAGACTGAAATCCTCGCTATGTCTTTTGCCGCTGCCAGGGCAGGCGGGGGAAGCATCGGCGTGGCCGGCGTGTTCCATGGCGGTCATGGCCATAGCGCCATGGTCCGTATCATGGCGCAGGTGCTCCATGGGGTGGCCGTCTTCCATTCCTTTGGCGTCCATGTGGCCCATGTGGCGGTGGCTGTCCATGTCCATGCCGCCCATGTCCATGGTCTGATGACCCTCCATGTGTATCATCATGCCCGGCTGGTCGAAACGGCCCTGTTCCACCTCACGGTCCGGCATGCCCATGGCGCCGGCCGGGGTCAGGGCCAGGACGCTTTTCAGGCTGAGACCCCCCATGGCCTGATACAGATTTGGACCCGGCACGTCAGGGGCGGCCCGGCGGGGGCCGGCGCCGAGCCAGATTGAGGTGCAGGCCGATCCGTCATGGGCCGTGGCGCGGAGTTCATAGGAACCGGAGGCGGGGATGCGGACCAGCACGTCATAGGTTTCGGCCACGCCGATGAGCAGGCGTTGCTGGTCCACCTCTTCCACCTCCTGGCCGTCGGCGCTGATGATGCGCAGCGGACCGCCGGCGAATTCCAGATAAAAGAAGGTGGTTGATGAGCCGTCGATGATCCGCAGCCGGATGGTTTCGCCCGGTTCGGCGGGCAATACCAGCTCCGGCTTGCCGTTGGCCAGAAAACGGTCATAGGCGACATCGGCGATGTCCATGGGCGGCATGCGCTGCAGTTCGCCTTTGAAATAGTCGCCGACCATGCCGAGACGGGCGGCGCCGAGGAGGCTGCGGCCGTTGCCTTTCTGCAGGGCATACCAGTCGCTGCCGCGTTTCAGGGTGCGGAGCACCTCGTCGGGATTTTCGTCCGTCCAGTCCGACAGGAGAACGGCGTAATCCCGGTCAGCCCGCCGTTCCTTGTCCGGGGCCGGGGGCTCAATGACGATGGAGCCGTACACCCCGCTTTGTTCCTGCAGCGCGGTGTGGGAGTGATACCAGTAGGTGCCGTTCTGGCGGATGGGGAAGCGGTAGGTGAAGGTCGCGCCGGGCGCAATGGGGGGAAAGCTGATAAAGGGCACCCCGTCCATATCCGGCGGCACGAGAATGCCGTGCCAGTGAATGGATGTTTCCACGTCCATCGTGTTGCGGACATGGATGAGGGCAATGTCCCCCTCCTGAAAGCGCAGGGTCGGCCCGGGAATTTCGTTGTTGATGGTCATGGCCGGGACCGGTCGGCCGCTGATATTGATCTCCTGCCAGGCGATTGTCAGATCATATTCGACCGTGGCCCCCCGGGCCGCCGGCAGACCTCCGAAGAGCAGAAGAAAAAACAGACCGACTGCGTTTATTGCACGGAGATGCATGTAAGCTCCTTTCATGCTGCCGCTGCCCGTTGCCGGGATGCTTCCGAGCAGAATAAAGGATAA
>JACQYM010000038.1 GCA_016208225.1 Deltaproteobacteria bacterium
CCGGAAAGGGGATGATGCTCAAGGCCCACCCGGTCGACAACCGCTTCAACCGCGGAATTAAGCAGCTCGACAATCAGCACCAGCAGCAGACTGCCGCCAAGCATGGCCTTTTCCACCCCTGTGCCGCCAAGCAGCAGAGCGGCGGGCAAAAGCAGGACAACCAGCAGCAGTTCCTGCCGGAACGCCGCTTCATGCTGCACCGCTGCCCTGAGCCCGGCTGCAG
The DNA here is from genome assembly GCA_016208225.1 of Deltaproteobacteria bacterium. Lineage (GTDB taxonomy): Bacteria > Desulfobacterota > Desulfobulbia > Desulfobulbales > SURF-16 > SURF-16. The sequence continues at coordinate 224 of JACQYM010000038.1, forward strand.
AGGATTTGCCCGCCCTGATGATACGCCCCATGCCGCTGCCGTTTCTCTTCATTGGATCCTGCTGCATCTGTTTCATGATCGTTTTTCCCCGCCCTTTGCATCCGTAATGCCGCATTGTACCATCCCTATATTTTTACTTCACTTCATAATTTTTACGTGTAAAATAGAAAAATCAAAACATTATCAAAACTGTACGAGAGACAGAGGCAAAATTATGGATCCTTTCAAAAAACAGCGGCCCAGCACATTTGACGAGATTGAGAGAGAGTTCGGACGCATGCTGCGCAATATGACGGCGCACCGCATGTATCCCTTCCTGAAAGAAAATCTGGTCACCCCGACAGATGTTTATGAAACGGCTACCGAATTCATTGTGTACATGGAGATCCCCGGCATTGATCCGGATAAAATATCCGTTCTTGTCAATACGGCAAGCGTCACCGTGTCCGGAGAACGGGTAAGGCCGGATTTCAACCACACCACCTGTATTCAACAGCTTGAGGTGGAGTACGGCAAATTCAAACGCACCATCCCCCTGGCAGGTCCCGTTGAGGCGGAATCGACATCCTCCACCTGCAAAAACGGCTACCTGCTGATCCGTCTGCCCAAGAAAAAAATTCCGGGTCAGGTCAAAATTACCATCAAAGGGGAATAAGGGGACCATTCCATGAGTGACGAGAAAAGAAAAAATGACAATATTGATCCCAGTCAGCTGGAAATACCGGAAGAGCTGGCCATCCTGCCGCTGCACGGCTTTGTTTTTTTCCCGGGCATGGGTTTTCCCCTGCAGGTAAAAAGCCAGCAATCCAAACAACTCATCGATGACATCCTGCTCAAGGACAGGGTGCTCGGCCTGGTCACCCATAAGCCGGTGGAAGGGGAGCCGGAACAGGTGACCGGCGAACACCTTTACTCAATAGGCGTGGCCGGCTATATCCACAAACTGATCAAGAACAGCGACAGCGCCTACCATGTCCTGACCAGCGGGTTTAAAAAAATCAGGATTGTCGAATATATTCAGCAGTCCCCTTATCTGATCGCCAAGGTTGAAGTGCTTGAAATGGACGAGAAGATGGACCAGGAAACCGAGGCCCTGGACCTGAACCTGAAAACCCAGTTCAAGAAACTGGCCGAACTCGTCATGCTCCCGCCGGAACTCATCATGACGGTGGATTCGCTGAGCAGCCCGTTTCATGCCGCCTATCTCATTTCCTCCCAGTTGCATATCACCCAGGAGGAAGAGCAGGCGATCCTGGAAATCCCGACCCTCAAGGAACTGCTGCGGCGCGTCACCTCCCACCTGAATAAACGGCTGGACACGGCCCAGATGAGCCAGGAGATCCAGAAATCGGTCAAGGAGGACATTGACAAGAAGCAGCGGGAATTCTTCCTCCGTCAGCAGTTGCAGGCCATCCGCAAGGAACTGGGCGAAGACAATGAAAACCTTGATCTGGACGAACTGAAGGTAAAGTTCGAGAATGCCAAATTAAGTGAAGAGGCACGCAAGGTCGCCAAAAAAGAGATGGACCGGCTGGCCAGAATCTCCCCCTCCTCCCCGGAATATACCGTTTCCCGCACCTATCTCGACTGGCTGCTCGAGATGCCGTGGGAGACATCCACCGAGGATTCGCTGGACATCAAAAAGGCCCAGGAAGATCTGGACCACGACCATTACGGCCTGGAGCGCATCAAAAAAAGAATCGTTGAATTTCTGGCGGTGCGCAAGCTCAAACAGGACATGCATGGGCCGATCCTCTGCTTTGTCGGCCCGCCCGGCGTGGGCAAGACATCGCTGGGCCAGTCGATCGCCAGGACCATGGGCCGCAAATTCGTGCGCATCTCCCTGGGCGGCGTCCGGGACGAGGCCGAAATCCGCGGCCACCGGCGCACCTATATCGGCGCCCTGCCCGGCCGCATTATCCAGAGCCTGCGCAAAGCGGGCTCCAACAACCCGCTGTTCATGCTGGACGAAATCGACAAGCTGGGCATGGATTTCCGCGGCGACCCATCCTCGGCCCTGCTGGAGGTGCTTGACCCGGAGCAGAATTCCACCTTCAGCGACCACTATCTGGAGATCAACTTCGATCTCTCCAAGGTTATGTTCATCACCACGGCCAACATGCTGGATACCATTCCCGGCCCGTTGCGCGACAGGATGGAGATCATCACCCTGGCAGGCTATACCGAGGATGAAAAGCTGAACATTGCCAAGCGGCACCTCATCGCCCGGCAGCTCGAGGCCCATGCCCTGACCCCTGACGACATCTCCTTCACCGATGACGCCATCCGCTCCATGATCCGCTCTTACACCAGGGAGGCCGGCGTCCGCAGCCTGGAGAGGCAGCTGGCCACCGTATGCCGCGGCGTGGCCAAGGATATCGTCATCGGCGAGACCAAAAAGGCCGATATCGATGCCCCTGACCTGGAGAAATTCCTGGGCGCCATCCAGTTTTTCCCGGAAACCCTGGCCCACTCATGGGGCCCTGGCCTGGCCACCGGCCTGGCCTGGACCCCCTTCGGGGGCGAGCTGCTCTTTATCGAATCAGCCAAGATGAAGGGCTCCGCCGGCCTCAAGATGACCGGTAAACTGGGTGACGTGATGAAGGAATCAGCCAGCGCCGCCCTGACCTATATCCGGGCCCATGCCGCTGAACTGAAGATCGACGAGGACCTTTTCGCCCAGAACGATATCCACATCCATGTGCCGGAAGGCGCCACGCCGAAAGACGGGCCGTCCGCCGGGGTGGCCATGGTGGTCTCCCTGACCTCGCTGTTCACCAACCGGCCGGTACGCAAGGATGTGGTCATGACCGGTGAAATCACCCTGCGCGGCGATGTTCTGCCCGTGGGCGGCATCAAGGAAAAGGTGCTGGCCGCCGTCCGTTCCGGCATCACGGAGGTGATCCTGCCGGAACTGAACAAAAAGGATGTATCGGAAATCCGTGAATCCGTCAGAAATATCATCAACTTTCATTATGTGACCGACATCAGGGACGCTCTGAAACTGGCGATCGTTGAATAAAGTCTTGCCGGGCTTTCCGGAGCTCGCAAGTTCGTGCATCCCGCCATGGGGGACATCGCCGTCCCCCTTCCCTCCCTTTCCCGGAGCCAAAACATCGCCGCCGGCAGGATTACTGCTGAAGGCGGCGGGACTCAGAAGAAATTGGGCCGCATCGGCTCAGCAGCGAGAAACCGGTCCAGTTCCTCCTGGTCATAAAAGGCACGTTCAAAAAAAAGCCGCTGGGCAGGCGCCGTGAAACGGGAGAGATCAACCGCTTCTTCCAGGAAACGGCGCATCTCGCCGGGAGAAAACAGACCGCGCCCCACCTCCGCCAGCAC
>JACQYM010000034.1 GCA_016208225.1 Deltaproteobacteria bacterium
CGGAAGTCCTGAAAAACACCTTTGGCGACCGGATATGCATCTACACCATACTGATCGGCAGCAACCCCGTGGGCAAAAAGGTGCTGGAGGATGTCACCGCAGCAGGAAAGTGCGGCTTTGCCACCACTGAAGGCGCCGTCGCATCCAGCCAGGGAATGGCCGAGTTCGTCGAAAAGGTTTTCCTCGAAAAAGAACCCGAGATGCCTGTTGCCAAAAAGCCCGCTCCGGCTCCCGCCCCGATGCAGGAAAAAACCATCACCATGGACCTCAAGGTTCTGTTTGATTTTGACAAAGACAATGTCCTGCCGCGCGAACAGGACGAACTGGATGAGTTTGCCGCTTTTATGAAGGCCCATCCGCAGACAACCGCCGTGCTTGAAGGCCATACGGACAACTATGGCTCTGAGGCGTACAACAACAAATTATCAATGCGCAGAGCGGAGAGTGTGAAAAAATATCTGGTGAAAAAATTCAACATTGATCCGGCGCGACTGACAACCAAGGGCTACGGTTTCTCCCGGCCCCTTGCCACCAACAAGACAGTAGATGGACGACAGGAAAACCGCCGGGTGGTGGCTGTCATTTCAACGAATGTGAAACAATAAGAATCCGGCGATTCCGAAACAACAAAAGGCCTGCCCGGCATTGCCGGGCAGGCCTTTTGTTTTCAATATTTTTTCTTCTCACTCCTTTCCCTTTGTCGAGCTGACTTTGCCCGGCGCCGGAAAAGGCACCAGCACCGGCGCTGGGCAATCGCCGCAGCAGCACTCGTCGGTTTTCTTCTTCCCCGCCAATCTTTTCATGGCCGCAGCCAGCGGCTTGAGGGTCAGCAGAAGCAGGATTACCGCCCCCGCCACCCGCACTTCCAGCGGCAGCACCTCAGCCCCCTGGCCGACCACGGCCTTGACCGAGATGCCGAGGCGCGCGTAGATCATATCGACCAGCAACCCGCACCCCACGCTGACCAGGGCGATGGCAGACAGATAGAGGGCCGTCGCCCTTTTGCCGAGCAGGCCGAGCACCACGGAAATGGAGGTGACATTGGTGGCCGGCCCCACCAGCAGGAAAACCAGGGCCGCGCCGGGGCTTACCCCTTTGAGAATCATGGCGGCGGCAATGGGAGTGGAGGCGGAGGCGCAGATGTACAGCGGGATGCCGATAAGGAGCATGAGCAGCATGGATGATAAGCCGCCGCCCAGATAAGTGCTAATCAGCTCATCCGGCACCAGGACCGTGATCAGACCGGCCGCCAGCAGACCAATGAAAAACCAGCCGGCCAGATCCCCCCATAAATCATTCTTGGCAAAACGCAGCCCGGCCCCGATCTTTTCCAGGAAAGAGTGATGGCTGTTATGATCTTCCGGCGGGCAATCCTCCCCGCTGCAGCATTGATCGATCCGGCAGGTCAGATCCGGCGGCATGACGGCGGCAGCCTTGGGGGGGTTCACGATATTTTCGCTGAAGCCGGCCACCATGGCCGTTAAAAAGGCGGCCAGCGGCCTGGCCACCGTCATGATGGGATCAAGCAGGGCATAGGTGATGGAAATGGAGTCAACGCCGGATTCCGGGGTGGAGATGAGAAAGGCGGTGGTCGCGCCGTTATTGGCCCCCTGTTTCTTCAGCGAGGCGGCCGCAGGCAGCACCCCGCAGGAACAGAGGGGGATGGGAATGCCGAACAGGGCGGCCTTGATCACCGGCATGAACCGGCCCCGGCCCAGATGGTGGGCCACATAGGCCGGGGAGAGGAACATTTTGAGCATACCCCCCACCACCAGGCCAAAAAGGATATAGACCGAGGCATCGAGCAGCATATGCCATGATTCCCGGAAGACTGCTGCAATAAATGATATGATTTCCATAGATATTCTTCCTTATCAGAACCGTTTCCCGCAAAGTTGCCGGAGAGAACCGGTAAAAAGGGGCGGCCGGCAGCGCGCGCCAAAAAAATTATTCCCGCATATGCTCCAGGGCAAGAGCGGTTACCCGGCGCACATGCTCGTCCACCAGCCGGTAATAGAGCACCGGCCCCTGGCGGCGGTTGGCAACGATCTGCAGTTGCCGCAGACCGCGCAGCTGGTGACTCACCGCCGACTCCGACACCGCCAGAAATGCGGCCAGATCACAGACGCACATTTCACCTTCCTCCAGCGCCAGCACGATGCGCAGCCGCGTCGGGTCGGCCAGGGCTTTAAAGAACTGGGCCGCCGCCTCGATCGCCTCGCCATGCCGGACATACTGCCGCGCCCTGTCCACCCGTTCTTCATGAATAATCCGGCACTGACAGCGATCTTCGTTTTCCTGCATGGCTGGCCCCTCCCAAGATTTAATATTTGAGCATATACTCATATATAATAATTTATGGCAACGGCGTCAAGGCGCGGCATCCTGCTGGGCTTATTTTCAGGGTGATCGGCGCCACCGCAGCGAGGAAAGTAATGACCGGTTGCGGATACTGTTGTCCGCAAAGAACAGGGCCCGCCGCCCGGCAAAGATCGCGGCAGCAGTTAATGACAGGTTGCGCCAGGGTGAAATAATTGCTAATCTCAACAGAGAATGAACAATCGCAACAGCGGCCGGCGCCGAATGCCATGCCGGGCAATAAGCCGCCGGTTTTGCCGGGCAACCATCAATTTCAGGCAGTAATTTCCGCGGCAGCGCAACAATCAATGACCAAAAAATCGGGCAGTAAATATCTCCTGGGCTGGCGGGAATGGGTGACCCTTCCCGAACTCGGCGTGCCTCGCCTCAAGTGCAAGGTGGACACCGGGGCCCGCACCTCGTCCCTGCACGCCTTCTATCTGGATGATTTTGAGGAGAACGGCCGGCGCCGGGTCCGCTTCGGCCTGCATCCGGTCCAGGGCAGCACCGAGGAGGCCATTGACTGTGTCGCCGATGTGATTGACGAACGGGAAGTGTGCGACTCGGGCGGCCATCGGGAAATGCGCCTGGTCATTGTGACGCCGGTCACCATCGGTCCATGGACCTGGCCCGTGGAGTTGACCCTGACCAACCGGGACACCATGCTCTTTCGCATGCTGCTCGGCCGGTCCGCCATCAACGGCCGTTTCCTGGTCAACCCCGAATCCTCTTTCCTGGCCAGCAAACAGCGGCTGATTGCCCCGCCGCGCGCCAAAAAAAGAAAAAAACTGAAGACAGCTTGATGAAAATCGCCATCCTTTCCCGCAACAGAAAACTCTATTCCAGCATGCGCCTGGTGGAGGCGGCCAAACTGCGCGGCCATGAGGTGCGCGTCATCAACGTGCTGCGCTGCTATATGAACATCACCTCCCTGCATCCGTCCATGAAGTACCGGGGGGAAAACCTGGAAGGGTTC
>JACQYM010000039.1 GCA_016208225.1 Deltaproteobacteria bacterium
GAAAATCTATTCACCACAGAGCACACAGAGAGCACAGAGAAAATATTTTTAATTACAAATAGTTATCTCTGTGAACTCTGTGGTAAATTTTCAGTTTTACAAGTCCACCCCTTTTGTTCGACGTAAGCACCGGGCAGGGTCTCTTACGGTACGGCGGAATCGCCGGACAGGCACCTACAGGGCGCCGGCAGCGCCGAGCAGGCGGGCCACCGACTCGGCCAGGATGCGGTATCCCGCGGCATTGGGATGGATCGGGTCCGACTTGAGGCTGGCGGTGGAGAGGATCTTCTGCAGCGCCTCCTGTTCCAGGGGGATGCCGGAGTCCCCGGCGATCTTCCCATACAGCTTCGGGACCTGGAGCCCGAAACCGAAACGGGGAACCGCGATGAGCACCACCGGGACGCCACGCTCCCGGGCAAACCCCACCATGGCGCGCAGGTTTTCGTCGGTCTGGCTTACGTCCCGATGCTGCAGAAAATCGTTGCCGCCGAGGCAGAGGAGCAGCAGTGCCGGACTCTGCTCGTCGAGCCAGGAGAGGAGCCGCAGCCTCCCCTCTGCCGTCGTCTCCCCCGGCACCCCGGCATTCACCACGCGCCTGCCGATGAGCCCCTCCAGCACCGCCGGATAGCTCTCCCCAGGGAGAGCACCGGTCCCAAAGGTGATGCTGTCCCCGAATGCCAGCACTACCGCGTCAGGGGACAACGGGGGCAAGGAGGGTGCCCTGCTGCAGGAACAGAGACCGAGCAGTCCGAGGATGAAGAGAAATCTGATTGTTGTCATGACCGTTTTCTTTCACCATACCATTCTTTTCGCGGAAAGTTTGCCGAAATCCGCTGCCGAAGGTTCTTTACTCCTCAGGTGCAGCTTATCATGGGTTTTGGGGCCGGAGCACCGACGGGGCGGAATTTATTTTTTGTCGAGCTGCACGGCGACCGGCACCGGCTTGGCGATACTGTTGTAAACAGGGGAGTATTGGCGGGCCATCTCGATGAGTTCCTCCTTCTGTTCCTCGGTAATATCCGCCTCGATAGTGAAAAAGACACGGATATTCTTATACCCCACCGGCACCTCCGCCGATAATCCCAGAAAACCCTGGAGATCCAGTTCCCCCTCATACCTGGATTCCACTTTCCTGAGAGCAATTCCCCGTACCGCAGCCTGCGCCACCAGGCTTGTGGTCAGACAGCCGGACAGGGCGACGAGCAGGTATTCCACGGGATTGGCTCCCAGATTCAAGCCGCACAGAACCGGTGGTTCATCAATTTCGAAAACCATCGCGGCCCGCGAATCATCTTCCTGCAGGGCCCCGTAAAAATCCCTGACAGTCGCGCGGTTATGGGTGCCGGCAACCCAGGTATTCCGTGCCCGGAATCTGAACTGCGCCATCTCCGGTTTCCCCTTGATCAGCTCGATGGTCTGGAACAGTTGATCGACATTTACGCCATTGACTTTCTTTTCGTTTGGCATCTGCAATCCTCCCTCCCATGGTTTCCTTAAGATTTCTTCACATATCATATCAAATAAATGCCGTTGGTAGATTATTGCACAAGCAGACAAACAGCGCCAACAGCAAAATTTTCCGCTGATATTTTTCGATATGATATAATAACTCAGCACAACAGGACACAAACGAGGATAACTATTTGAATTTGTAATATTTTAATCGACAACGGAGGAACCTATGGCCCATATCACACTGCGCGGAAACCCTATTGATACGATTGGCGAATTACCGGCCATCGGCACAAAAGCCCCTTCCTTTTCGCTGACCAGGACGGATCTGTCGGATTGCTCCCTGCAGGATTTTGCCGGCAGGAAAGTTGTGCTGAACATTTTCCCCAGCATTGACACTTCGGTATGCGCCGCATCCGTGCGGCGCTTCAACAAGGAGGCGGGAGAATCCGGCAACACCGTGGTCCTCTGCATCTCGGCGGACCTGCCCTTTGCCCACAACAGGTTCTGCGAGGCCGAGGGGCTGAAGAACGTAATCCCGTTATCGGTCTTCCGGGCCGCGGCCTTCGGCAGGGATTACGGGGTGACGATCAGCAATGGCCCGCTGCAAGGGCTTCTTTCCCGGGCCGTGGTCATCATTGATCAGGCCGGCAAGGTGGTCTGTTCCGAACAGGTCCCCGAGATCGCCCAGGAACCTGATTATGGCCAGGCCATGCACGCCCTCTCCCTGCTGGCTGATGGTTAATCCAGCTCCAGCCTTGCCGGAAACCTCCCTGCAAGGGGGAGGTTGGGTGGGAGATGGGGTACAAACGCCGAGATACCAATGCAACCCATCCCCACCCCTGTCCTCCCCTTGATGGGGATGGAGTTTCCCATGCCGCGCCTTGCGCCATGGGATATATTCTGACACAAGCCCTGCGCAGCTGCAGCTGACCGGCTAAACCCGGTGGTTTAAACCTTGCGCTGGAAAAAATTAAAACCAAATCGCGCTTGAATTCTTCATTCCCTCCAATATAGAATCAACAGATGTAAAAAAAGCTCCAAGGTGTATCCGGTGACTCACTAATTGCTGAAATACCGTTTACCAAACCTCGAAACGTCCGTCATTCCTGCATGACGACCCAGACAAACGGCACTTTTATAACTTCGAAGTCCCTTCAGTCTGGAAAACTCAACACACACCAACAAGGAGAGAGCTTCATGAAAGTAACAGGACGTATCTGCGTTCTTTTGGCGGTATGCTGCGGTCTCTTTCTGGCCACGGCTGCCTTCGGCGCCACCCGGGAGGAAATCAAGGAAGTGGTCGACAAGGTCGAAAAGGCCGCCGCTATGGTGGCGAGTGAAGGGGATGCCGCCTACGGGAAATTGACCGATCCCGCCGGGGAATTCGTCCGGGGATCATTTTATGTCTTTGTTTTTTCCCTGCTTCCTGAAACCAAAGGTGTCCTGACCGCCCATCTGAAACCAAGCATGGTCGGCAAAAGCCTGCTGTCCCTGAAGGAACCGGGCACCAACCGAAAGTTTGCCCAGGACTTTGTTGCCATCGCGGAAAGCCCGCAGGGAAAGGGCTGGACTGAATATCAGTGGGCCAAACCGGATGTGCGCGAAATTGCCGTCAAGGCCACCTACATCATGAAAGTTCCCGGCCGGGACCTTGCCGTCGGCGCCGGCATCTATGACGTCACCAAGGCCGAGGCCGAAAAGGTCAATTGAGGGGACCGTGATGCCGTAACACCATGGCGCGGTTTATTCCATCCGCCTTCCCCATTCATGTTCAGCCGCAGACTGCCGAAAGTCTGATTTTCCTCTTGGGGGTGTCATGTTTGCCAGTATCCGCTCAAAAATTATTCTTCTCGTCATCGTCAGCGTTGCGGTCCTCACCCTTTCAGGGGCAACGGGCGCCTATATCGACTGGGCAAAGAGCGGCAAGCATGCCATTGCCGCCCTGAGCCGGGAACTGGCCGTGAATGTTGCCGAAAGCATGATGCTCGAAGAGCAGTATATCAAACTGAACCACGCGGAAATTCTCGAAAAAATCGAGGCAACCCGGACCAAAACCGATGAGGTCATGGCCCGTCTCGGCAGCGAAGCCGGTATCGGGCGGGAAAAGGATCTCATCGACCAGATCATGGCCAAGGACAAGGCCAGGCGGGAGGTATTCCAACAAATCAAAACCGTTCTGCCGCAGATCAAGGAGGAGGTCCAGGGCTATAACGAGGCGCTGGGCAACCTCAATGCCGACATGACCGCCATTATCGGCGCCATCAGTGAAGAGGAATCCTTTCTGGCCATGGAGGGCGGGGTGCTGACCGCCGACGAATCAGCCCTGCGCGACCAGCTCGTGGGTTTCAAGGGCAGAATGGACAAGCGGCTCATCGGGGTGCAGGCCCTGCATATGCATCTTGATTTTGACGACTTCCGGAACAAAAGAAACGCCCTTGAAGAACAGGCGAAAAAGGATATCGTCGGCATGACGAATCTGGTCAACCTGATCAACAAGAAGGCATACAGCGGCAAATGGCAGGATGCCATGGTCCTCTGGCCCCAGGTTGCGGCAAAGGAAGATGATATTGTCTCGAAACTGTCGGCCAATCAGCAGCTCAACGCGGTTCTTGAAAAAAACGGCAATGATATTCAGGAACTCACGCGCACGATCGTCAGCCTTGCCGGCGACTCCATCGCGCAGACCACCAGAACGAGCAGAATCCTGGGCATATCCATCTTTGCCGGCGGCATCATGCTCCTTCTGGTCATCGGCCTGCTCATCATCCACACCGCGCATAAATCCCTGCACAGAGTCATTTCCGGGGTTACCACCGCCTCGACCGAGGTGATGACGGCCTCGAACCATGTGGCGAATTCGAGTCATCATCTGGCCTCCAGCGCCACCCAGCAGGCCGCGGCCCTGGAAGATGCGGTTCTTTCCCTGAAGGAGATGTCCAGCCATACGGAACATAATGCCGATAACGCGCACCAGGCCAATGAAGTGGTTCGCCGGAACCACCGGACGGTCAATGAGGCCTGCGACAAGATTTCGTCACTGACCGGTTCCATGGAGGAGATTTACCGGGCCAGCGGCGAAACCTCGCGCATCATCAAAACCATCGATGAAATTGCCTTCCAGACCAATCTGCTCGCCTTGAACGCCGCCGTGGAAGCGGCCCGGGCCGGCGAACAGGGGCGCGGCTTCGCCGTGGTGGCCTCGGAAGTGCGCAGCCTGGCCCAGCGTAGCGCCAACGCGGCCAAGGAGATCAAGACCTTGATCGCCGAATCCGTGGGGCATGTGGAAAGTGGCGCCAAGCTGGTGCGGGATGCCGGCGAGACCATGGACGACGTTGTGACCAGCTTCGATCTGGTGGCGTCCCTGGTGATGGAAATTACCGATGCCAGTGTGGAACAAGGTCAGCTTTGATAATGTGGCAGAGGGCAACACCTCCGTCCTCGCGATCATTGAAGAGATTGCCAAGGCAACATCAAGCCAGGCCGGCGGGATAAAAAATCTGACCCTGACCATGGATGAAATGCAGACAGTGATCCACGAGAATGCCGCGGCCGCGGAACAATCCGCTTCCGCAGCCGAGGAACTGAATGCCCAGGCGAAAGAGATGCAGCTCTATTCGGATCAGCTCGACATACTGGTCGGCGATCATGGCAAGCGGCACCTTCATGAACACGGGGGTGCGCAAGCCTCCGGCACATTCTCCGCAGAGGAGATGAACGACATCCCCGCGGCTAAGAATTTACTGACCGCATCGAGGTGATGAGAAGCACCTGAGGCCTCTTTACTTCCCTTTCCTTTTTGTTTCCTGCCCGTTAGGTGTCTTGCTGTCTGCATTGCCGCGGTGCCGCCGGCGCAAGTCGCCGGTAACTGATCCGCCTTCTGTCCTGGTCCGTCGTTCGGTTGCCCAACAAAATCAATTTTTCATCCATCACTGGCTCGCCCGCCGTCCCTCTGCAAAATGGCCGGCACAATTTTTTTCCCTTGACAGAAACGAACAAACATATAAACATTTATTTATGCGATATACGAATGAACAAAAACTCCGGTACGGCAATTGACCGGCAAACAAACCCGCATGGAGACACCGTTGGCAAATAACCTGATCACCCAGGCGACACCGGCCGGTCTGCAGGCCGCCGCCTTCGTGGCGAAAGCCCTGGCTGACGAAAACCGGCTGCGCATCATCCTGAGCCTGACGCAGGGGAAAAAATCGGTTTCCCGGATTGTCGAGGAACTCGGTATTTCCCAGCCCCTGGCATCTCATCATCTCAAGGAACTCAAGCGGGCGCTGCTGGTGAGCGTGGAGCGCAGTGGTCCTTTCATCTATTATGAACTGGCAGACCCCCGCGTCATGACAATCCTGGCGGACTTAAACGGCCTGGCGACAGACCTGCTGACCAATCGGACGGCGTTTTAACGATAAAAGGTGAATGATGAAGGAACTACAGCAAATTCTTGACACCATGGAGCCGGGTGAGGCACTGGCGGCTTTAACGCCGCAACTCAAAAAAATCCTCGCGCATCTTGATGAGGAGGCGGCGGTCGTTTTTGTGACCGGCCTGATGAATGGACCGGAGGGGGACAAGGTCTCCAGCATGGTGAATCTCTGACTGGCCGAATGCATGGGCGAAGGTGTCGACCCAACGCATATGTGTCAGAGCCTGGTGCACAAGGTGGCCCAATCCAAGCAGCTGATGGCGGTCACCGACCCCGATATCCTGGTGCTTTTCGAGAGCTGGCTTGACGAACTGGAGGATGAGGTGGCGGTCTACCTGCGGCAGCATCCCAAAGGCGACGCCGCGGACCTGGCCGACAAGCTGGGACTCTCAAAAAGCGGCGCTGATTTCCTGCTGGCCAAACTCCGGCGGGAAGACAAACGGCAAGGAGGCAAACAATGAAAAAATCCTGCTGGTTCATCATCACCCTCCTGGTTGCCATGAGCGGCATCACGGGACTGGGCACGCTATGCGCCGCCACCATGGCCGACGTGCAGAAAGAGGCGGAGCGGGGCGGCCACAGGCTGATCACCAGCGACGAACTGTGGGGCAAAATCAGCCGCGAACCTGCCGCCGTGCTGCTGGTGGATACCCGCCAGGAATGGGAGTATGCGGCGGGCCACATTGAGGGTGCAGTGAACTTTCCCATGGAGCCCACCTGGCTTGCCCGCCTTACCAGGCGCGGCGAACTGGAGCAGTTCCTCGGACCGGACAGGGAAAAGCAGATCGTCTTTTACTGAGCGGGTCTGGCCTGAGTCCGCAGTGACTCGGCAGCCCGGGTGGCTGTCTCGCTTGGTTACACCAATGTTTTCCGTGATCCCCTGGGCTTTCCCGAGTGGCAGACAAAGGGTCTGCCCACGGGGAAAACCGCAGCATCGGGGCGGGATGGTGCGGCGCCCCCTTCGGCCGCCGCACCAAAGGGGGCCATGCAGGGCTGGACCCTGGCGCTCACCCTGGCCGGCATCTTTCTGGGCGGCATGGCGCTCAATCTGACCCCCTGCGTTTATCCCCTCATCCCCATCACCGTTTCCTATTTCGGCGGCCGCAGCGGCCAGGGCCAGGGGAAACTTCTGGCCCACGGCTTCTTTTACATCATCGGTCTGGCCATGACCAATTCCATCCTTGGCGTTGTGGCCGCCACCACCGGCGGCCTCATGGGCGCCATGCTGCAGAACCCCTGGGTGCTGGCCACAGTGGCCGCGGTGCTGCTGGTTTTTGCCAGCAGTCTTTTCGGCTTCAGGGAGCTGCGCCTGCCCGCCGGCCTGACGCAGGCCGCCTCGAAAAATTATGCCGGCTATTTCGGCACCTTCTTCATGGGCATGACCCTCGGGGTGGTGGCGGCGCCATGCATCGGCCCGTTCGTGCTCGGCCTGCTTACCTGGGTGGCCAGCACGGCGGACCCGGTTTTCGGTTTCACCATCTTTTTCACCCTGAGTCTCGGACTTGGCCTGCCCCTGTTCATCCTCGCCATGTTCTCCGGCAAACTGGAGAAAATGCCCCGCTCCGGCGAATGGATGAACTGGGTGAGGAAGGCGATGGGCTGGGTACTGGTCGGCATGGCCGCCTATTTTATCCGGCCCATCTTTCCCAAGGCAATCAGCGTTGCGCTCTATGTCCTGCTCGCCCTGGCCGCCGGTCTCCATCTCGGCTGGCTTGACAGAAGCAAGGCCGCCTTCCGGGCCTTTGCCTGGATAAAAAAAGGGGTCGGCGTAGCCGGGGTCGCGCTGGCCGTTTTTCTGGCCGTTTCCTGGCTGTTGCGGGGGCCGGGGGTGGTCTGGCAGCCCTATTCGCCGGAAATTCTCGCCCAGGCAAAAAGCGCGGGCCGCCCGGTGATCATGGACTTCTATGCCACCTGGTGCGCGCCCTGCAGGGAGCTCGATGAGATCACCTTTCACGATCCGGCGGTGGTCAAGAAATCCGCCGGCTTCGTCATGGTGAAGATCGATCTCACCGCCGGCGACAATCCCGTCTACCAGCAGCTCGTCAAGGACTATGAGGTCAAGGGCGTGCCAACCGTTGTTTTCCTGGACCCCAACGGCATCGAGCGGCATGACATGCGGCTGGTGGATTTCATGCCGCCCCCCGAGTTTATGAAGTGGCTGGAAAAAATTCAATAAAGGAGGATACCATGCAGAAAATACGATTTTTTCTCAACGAACCGAACGGCAAGAGCTGAACCCATTTCAAGGAAATGTTGCCCAGGTTGGGCGAAAAATTTGACGTACCCTTCGAGGTTATCACAAAGCCGCGCCACGAATACCAGAGCCTGGCCTACGCCGACCTCGGCCTGCCCAAGGCGCCGGCCATCATGATTGGCAGCGAGGTCATTGTCGAGGGACGGGATATTGAGGAACAGGAACTTGCAAAGATTCTCAGCCGACGCCTGGCGGGCAAATGAACGAATCAGGATAAATTCGTAAACACTGAGAATTAACCGCGGAGCACAGAGCCCACAGAGATAACAAACTGTAATTTAAGAAATATCTCTGCGTGCTCTGTGGTGAAAACACGGAGGATAGCATGCTGAAAGTACGATTTTTCTTAAACGAGCCCAACGGCGGGCCGTGAAAGCATTTCAACAAGATGATGCCCAGGCTGGGCAGCAAGTACGACATTGAAATTGAAGTAAATTCCAGACCAAAAGCCGAATATCTGACCGACGAATATTTCGAGCTTGACCTGCCGGTTGCCCCGGCCGTCATGGTGGGCGACGAAATCCTCACCGAAGGCAAGGACGTTGACGACCATACGGTCGAGGTGGCCATCTGCCGTCGGTTGGGGCTGCCCGAGCCGGCGCCGGAGGAAAAGAAAGGCGTATTGGGCCGGCTGTTTGGCCGCTGATCAGCCGGCAGGTGTGCAGCAAATGGAAACAGACACCGTGCCAACGGGAAAAACGAAAGGCCGAGGCGCACTCCCGGCGGCGACCCCGGTGCTTTCTATCGGCGCTGCGATCGTTTTGGTGCGCAATTCACCATGAACATGTTGCTGCTCGCCCATGAGGTCGCCCTCCGGCTTGGCTTTTTTCTCGGCATCTTTTTTGCCATGGCGATCTGGGAAGCGCTTGCCCCGCGCCGCTCCTTGACCCAGCGCAAGGCAACCCGCTGGCTGAACAATCTCGGCCTCACCCTGTGCAATACGCTGCTGGTGCGCCTGGTCTTTCCCTCCGCCGCCGTCGGGGTGGCGCTCCATGCTGCGGACAAAGGGTGGGGATTGCTCCAGGCCCTCCCTGCCCCGGCCTGGGCAGGGGCACTTTTGTCGATTGTCGTGCTGGATCTCGTAATCTACGGCCAGCACCTGCTTTTCCACAAGGTCCCCCTTCTCTGGCGGCTGCACCGGATGCACCACACGGATCTCGATATCGATGTCACCACCGGGGCACGATTCCATCCCCTGGAAATTCTCCTCTCCATGGCCATCAAGATGGGGGTCATCGTCACCCTCGGCGCCCCGGCCTGGTCGGTTATCGTCTTTGAGATTCTGCTGAACGGGACTTCCATGTTCAACCACGGCAACATCCTCATGAACTCCGGGACCGACAGGGCGCTGCGGTTTTTGGTCGTGACGCCCGACATGCATCGTGTGCATCACTCCGTCATCATCAAGGAAACGAACAGCAACTTCGGGTTCAACTTTCCCTGGTGGGACCGCCTGTTCGGCACCTATCGCGCTGAGCCCGCGGCAGGTCATGCCGCCATGACCATCGGTCTGGCCAATTACCGGGATTCGAAATGGCTCAGGTTGCACTGGATGCTCCTGGTCCCGTTTGCGCGGCACGAGCGTTGAGGTATTCGCCGGCATCCTGGGCAGAGCTGATGGGCGCTGTACCCTCTTTCATCGGCAGCTCACCAGCACCGCCTCCCCCTCCAACCGGGTTTGGTGGAAGCTGACCGGCAGGAACCGGCGGATGATCTCCATATTGGTGCGGCCATGGAGGTTGAGCCTGCTCGCGGCAAAACGGCCGTCCGCCCGGATGGCCAGGTAAAGCAGGAGCTGATCGGCCAGATGCTCCTCCACCGCATATCCGGATGCCAGGTGAAAACCCGCCCCGGCCAGGGCGTCCCTGGCTACCTGCTCGGCCAGCTTTCCCCGTTCGCCGAAACCGGTGAAGACGGCGGTGCAGGGACCCTGCGCCGCCGTCACCCAGACAGCATTGCCCGGCTGGCCCTGTGCCAGCATGATGGTGTCGATCTCCTCTTCCCGCATCCCCCCTTCCGTGCTCAGGATCTGCTTTTCCCGCGCCGCGATGTGCTCAGGCAGACCGGAGAGGAGAATGGCGGCCCGCAGCGCCGTAACGGGCAGCCGGCCGGCAAGATCCAGGGGGGCGCCGGGGCTGCGCGGGGCAATGGCGCAGGTGATCTGTCCGCCCCCCTTGGGGTAGAAGCCATACCGCTTAAGAATAACCTCGGCATGAAACCCCATGCCGGCGAGCACGGGCAGAAAGCTTGTCTGCAGGAAGGGGACCGGCGGGGCCATGGGATTATGGGTGCCGCCCCGGATGGCCACCGTGGAAGGCGCGTCCAGCGAGGCAAGAACGGGGAGCACCGTCTGCAGCACCAGGCTGGTGGAGCCGGCGGTGCAGATATCAAAGGCGTATGCACCGGGCCGCGGGGAGCGCGTGGGCCGAAAAAGCAGCTCGCCGGAGCCGGTTTCATCGCCTTCGACCCGGGCCTCGCATATTGCGGCGGCGGCGTGCACGCAGGTGAGATGCTGCTGCCGGAGGCCGGGGTTCCGGCGGTTGCCCCGGATTTTTTCGATGCGGAACGGGCTGCCGGTGAGCGCGGCGAGGGAAAGCGCTGTCCGCAGCACCTGCCCGCCGCCCTCACCGAAGGTGCCGTCAATGGTGATCATCTGCTGGCCTTGCTGCATACAACCTGCCAGGTCCCTGGCAAGAGGTCCCATGATACGGATATTTCGGCTGTACCTTTATTGTTACATATCTATTTGACATTTTGCCAATAAGGAATTAGGATTAAAAAGGATATAGGTAAAATTACCTGGACCATCTAAATGATAAAGAAAAATGATGCTTTTTGGAAATGAGCCTATGGAATTTTTTAAGGTAACGCACATTTTTTTTCCAAAATTCAATCAGTGGTGCAAACATGCGTTCACTCACCAGCTCTTTTTTCTTTTATCGAAGAGGTTCACCCGGACTCATTAACCGATTCCCCTTGAAAATCATCCCATTCCCCATTTTCCCCGCTATCCCGTTTCTTACTTTCCTGCTCT
>JACQYM010000040.1:0-1699 GCA_016208225.1 Deltaproteobacteria bacterium
CCGAAATCGCAACCTTGCCGGCACTGGTGAATTTGATGCTGTTGCCCACCAGGTTGATGAGAACCTGCCGGAGACGCGACGGATCGCCGATGAAACCGTCAAGCAGCTCCTGCTCGATTTCATAGGTAAGCTGCAATCCCTTTTCATGGGCTTTAAAGGCGAGGATCTTCAATGAGTTCGCCACGACATCGGAGAGGCTGAACGGAATATGTTCGATCTCAAAGGCGCCGGCCTCGATCTTGGAAAAATCAAGCACCTCATTGACCACATCCAGCAGCCGGTTGGCGGATGTCTTGACCATTTCCAGAAAACGGCGCTGGTCGGCGGAAAGCTCCGTGCCCAGCACCAGGTCGGTCATGCCCATAATGCCGTTTAACGGGGTACGGATCTCATGGCTCATATTGGCCAGGAACTCGTTTTTGGCCTCATTGGCCGCCTCAGCCTCCTCCTTGGCCTGCCGCAGCACCTTTTCGGCCAGCAGGACGCTGCCGATATCCCGGTACTCCTCGACAATCCCGGCGAACTCGCCATTCTCGCCAAACAGGGGAGCAGCCCGGAGCAGACAGGTGATCGACCGGCCGTCGGCCCGCTGCATTTCCACCTCATGTTCGACCCGTTCCATGCCCTGCTGCAGAAGTACGAGCGGACACCGGCCGGTATGGCAGAAGGGACCGGGAAATTCCTCAAAACATTTCCGCCCGGTGAGGGTTTCCTTTTTTGCCCCTGCCAGCGCGGCAAAAGCCTCATTGACCATGATGACCGTACAATCCCCGGCAATCACCCGCATGCCGCTGCCCACGGCATGAAAAATCTGGTCAAGCAGATTGCAGAAGTTCCCGGTTTCAATTGCCGACGTCCCGCCCTTTGCCGCTCGCTGTCCGCGCTGTTTGATCCCGGCGCCGGGAATTTGCCTTGCCATATGTCTATTTTGCCAATAAGATATTTCTTACTTTCGCTCAGGAACAGAATTATGAAATGGACATCGGCAACAGCTCACAGAGCACCATGATCAACCAGAAAACGCACGTTAAAAAGTTTCTGCACATTTTTCTCCCTGTCACGCTGCTGCTCATCGTCCTTTCCATCGTCTTTTACCAAAGGGAATTGGCCGCCCACCGGGAAAGAGTGACAACCAGGGAAATGCACACCCTGGAAAACCGGCGGGAGACCGTCACCAATCTGCTCAAATCCGTTGTATCGGATCTGCGGATTCTCACCTCTCTGCAGTATCATAACGGCGAGCCGGCTGTCGTGCCGCGCCTGGAACTGCAATTTCAGAAAAACAGCCCCTGTTTCCAGGAAGCCTTCCGGCTCCAGGCCGGCGAATTCCACATGTCCCACTTTGACCTTGAAATGAAAAAGGGCAAAATCACCTACCCCCCGACGCCCGTGATCTGCTTCGGCATGCCGGTGGTTGATCGGAGCGGACGAAAAAAAGGGGCCATCATGATCAATTATCTCGGCGATCAGCTTCTGCAAACGCTGAAGAAGCCGGGGGAAGACGACCGGCAATCTCTTTTTCTGCTCAACAGCGAGGGATACTGGCTCCTGGGACCATCCCCGCAGGTGGAATGGGGCTTTCTCTATCCCGACAGAAAAGAGCAGACCCTGAAGACGCGATTTCCCGCGGCCTGGAACGAAATCTGCGCCGGCGAGAACGGACATTTCGCCGATGCCGCCGGGCTTTTCACCTTTATCC
>JACQYM010000040.1:1812-20758 GCA_016208225.1 Deltaproteobacteria bacterium
CGCCTGCTTTTCTTCGACGGTCTTCTTTTGCTGCTGGCCGGCGCCCTTTCCTGGCTGCTGGCCGGCAACCGGAAAGAAGTGCCTGAAGTCAGCAACAGCGCCTGAAACCAAAAAGTCTATTTTCACCACGGAGCACACAGAGATCACAGAGAAAAAATTTTTAATTACAATTAGTTATCTCTGTGAGCTCTGTGCTCTCTGTGGTTAATTTTCAGTTTTTACGAGTCCCTCATTTTTTTACAACGGCTTAGTTCGCAATAAATCCGGCCAGATCCCGGCGCAGTGCGGCAATCATCTCCTTGAAGGGGGCCTGCTTCCTGCCCATGGCGGCCAGTTCCACCTCGTTTGCCAGACGGGCCTGCTCCTCCAGAGAAAAATTGAGCAGAATCCCTTTCATGCCATGGGCGGCAAAACTGAGCGACTCATAATCTCCGGCCGCCTCAGCCCGCTCAGCCGCTTCAAGATGCTCTTTCAGGCTGATCACCGTGGTCCGCAGCACCTCCCTGAGCTTTTCCGGCTGCAGGTTGTACTGGTGCTGCAGTTTATGCTGCACGGCCTCAAGCACCGTGGCGGCATCAGGCGCCGGCGCACCCGCATCGGCGCCGCCCGCCTCCTGACCGCCGACGCTGTTGCCGGTCAACTGTGCGATGACGCCATACAGGGCCTGTGAATTAAAGGGTTTGGTCAGATAATCGTCCATCCCCATGTCAAGACACTGTTTTTTGTCCTTCTGCATGGCATGGGCGGTCATGGCCACAATGGGCAGGTGGCCGCCGCCATAGAGATCGGCGATTTTCCTCGGCAGGCCGGCGTTGTCCGCCTCGCTGAGCAGGGGATGAAGAACCCCGGCATCCTGCAGCCTCCTCTCCTCGCAGCGCCGGATAATCCTGGTGGCGGCAAAACCATCCATTACCGGCATCTGCACGTCCATGAGCATGAAATCAACCCTGTTTTCCGCCAGCAGGCGCAGCGCCTCCAGTCCGTTCGTCGCCTCCATCACCTTGTACCCTTTGCGTTCAAGCAGGATTCTGGCCAGATCACGGTTGATCTGGTGATCCTCCACCAGCAGAACGGTAACCGACGCGCCGATCCGCTTCTCCTCTATCCGCGGCACGGTAAGGCCCTGGCTTTGTTTGCCGTTGATGGCAAACAGGATGCAGCGCGCCAGCTCATCTTTTTTAAAAGGCTTCATGAGGAAAAAGCATTTTTCAAGCTCCTGACACCTTTTTGACACCCCCCTCTCCACGGCCGACGACAGGAGGATAAAGGGGACCATTGCCTCCCCCAGAGCATCGTTCAGCTGTTCCGCCATCTCCAGGCCATTGAGCGTTCCCATACGATAATCGAGAATGAGGAGTTTGTAGGGGTGGGCTGTTTTATGGGCCCGGTCCACCTCGCGCTTTGCCTCCTCGGCCGAGGCAGCCTCGGCCACGGGGAAATTCCAGCTGCGCAGAATTTCCTTCAGAATATAGCGGTTCGTCTCGTTGTCATCCACTACGAGCACGGGGAATGCGGTGGTATCAACCTTGAATACCGCAGGCGCCTTGGTAGGCACGCCCTTGCGGAATCGGGCGGTAAAATGGAAGACACTGCCGCCGGCCGGGTTGCTCTCCACCCAGATGGTGCCGTTCATCATTTCCACCAGCTTTCTGGCAATGGAAAGCCCCAGGCCGGTGCCGCCATGCAGCCGCGCGACCGAACTGTCCGCCTGGCTGAAGGCGTCAAAAATCATCTGCTGCTTCTCGGGCGGAATGCCGATGCCGGTGTCCGATACGGTAAAATGAAGGAAAAGGGCATCATCATCCGCCTCGGCGGAGGCAGCCGGTTCAACCCGCACGACAATCTCGCCGGCCTGGGTGAATTTGACGGCATTGCCCACCAGGTTAAAAAGAATCTGACTCAAGCGCAGCTGATCGCCGACCACATCCGCCGGGATATCGGCCGGGATATGGGAAAAAAGCTCGACCCTCTTTTCATACGCCTGTCCGGCAAATGTCTGCACGCAGCTTTCAACGGTTTCCCGCAGGTCAAAGGGCAGAATCTCCATTTCCAGCTGGCCGGCCTCGATCTTGGAGAAATCGAGGATGTCATTGAGCAGCCCGAGCAGATTCTTGGCGGAATTCTGCACCGTGTTCAGATAGGAGCGCTGTTCGACGTTCAATTCCGTCTGCAGGGCAAGATCGGTCATGCCGATTATGCCGTTCATGGGGGTCCTGATTTCATGGCTGATATTGGCCAGGAATTCACTCTTGCTGCGATTGGCGGCCGCCGCCTCGTCCCGTGCGGTTTCCAGGCTTGAGATCAGCGGATTGACGATGGTGCGGAGGATGATGATCCCGATCAGCAGCAACAGCAGGGCAATGCCGATGGACAGCAGGCTGGCCCGCAGAAAGGCGTATCGCAGATCAACGATGGTGATTTTTGCGGCAAGCCCCCAGTCGGTTCCCTCGACATGGGTATATGCGACAAGAACCGGCACACCGAGATGGTCGACAATCTGCATAACCCCGGTCTTGCCGGCAATGGCCTGGCCGATCGGTTTTTCGGCTAACTTGGCATAGGGGGTGGGCTTCATCTCCGTACCCCGGGAATTGACAAAATAAACCGTGCCATCCACCAGGCGGCCCACCACGAATTCCAGGCTTTCGCTGCGCTCTTCCTTTTGCTGGGAAAAAAACTCGGCCATGCGATCGGATTGTCCGGGTTTTTCTTCCGCATGGCGGAGCATGGAGAGCAGAAAATTGTCTGCATCCGGCGCCTCACCCTGGCCGCTGCCCGCGGTAAGGGCCGCCACGTCCCGTCCCAGCGCCTCAAGCAGACGCGCCCTGTCAACAGTCATTTCCAGCAGCCGCAAGCCCTGCTCCTTTATCGCTGTTTTGTAAAGGAAATAGATGCTGCCGCCGGCAACAAGGGAAATGAGCAGAAAGATGGTCGTGCTGAAAATGGCGATTATTTTCTGGCGTTCATTCATGGGAGGGAGGTCTGGTGTGCCGCGTTCATGGTTATGGGTTGGAAGTCAGGCAAAAGGCACAAAAGGCAAAAGGCAAAAGGCAAAAGGCAAAAGGCAAAAGGCAAAAGGCAAAAGGCAAAAGGCAAAAGGCAAAAGGCAAAAGGCAAAAAATGCTCCGCTCAAATAAACTTTGTGTCAAGATTTTTTCTTCTTTTTTCACGCCTCACTCCTCACTTCTGCCTGCTGCCTGCTGCCTGCTGCCTGTTGCCTAGTGCCTGTTGCCTTGTGCCTAGTGCCTGCATTGCCGTTCGTTACAATTCCTGGATTTCAACAACCTCATCCTTGTTGACCCGCACATCCTTGCCATCCAGGGTCTGATATTCATAAAATCCCGTATCTTCATTAAATTCCGGCTCATCGGCCATCATGAGGACCGTGCCGTCTTTCAGCATCATCCTGTATGGAGTGGAGCAGGCGGCAAGCGCCAGCAGGCAGTAGAGAAGCATTGCCATGATTGATAATTTTTTCATTGTTGGTCCCCCGAGTTGAACATGATTTTCATTTCTTTTCTCACCAAAACTTTTCATTTGCAACAAAAAACCGTTCCACGGTTTGCGCGGATACCGGACGGCTGATGAAAAAGCCCTGCATTTCATCACACTCCTGCTCCTGCAGAAACTGCAGCTGTTCCTTCGTCTCCACGCCCTCGGCGATGGTCCGCAGCCCCAGACTCTTGGCCAGGGCGATGATGGCCATGATGATGGCGGCATCATTGGGGTCGGTGGTGATATCCATGACGAAACTGCGGTCGATCTTCAAGGTGTCGAGGGGGAAGCGTTTGAGATAGCTCATGGAGGAGTAGCCGGTGCCGAAATCATCCACTGCCAGATTGACGCCTATTTCCTTTAACTCATTCAGGGTATCGGTGACATCATCGACATTCTGCATGATGGCGCTTTCCGTCAGTTCCAGTTCAAGAAACCGGGCTTCAAGTCCGGTGGTCTGCAGCACCTGCCGCACCAGGGAGGCGAGGCTCTGCTTTTTGAACTGCAGACTGGAGATATTGACCCCGATGCGCGGCGGCGCAAAGCCTGCCTGCCGCCACTGCATCGCCTGCCGGCAGGCCTCATGCAGCACCCACTGGCCGATGTCGACGATCAGGCCGGTTTCCTCGGCAATGGGGATAAACATGTCGGGCTTCATCATGCCCGAGGCGGGATGCTGCCAGCGCACCAGGGCCTCCACTCCGGCCAGCCTGCCCGTCGTCAGATCGATCTGGGGCTGGTAGTACAGCAGCAGTTCATTCCTTTCCAGGGCCCGTTTGAGATCGGTCTCAATGCCGAGCTTTTCCATGGCCCGGTGATTCATGTGATCGGAAAAGAACTGGAAGGAATTCCTGCCGCTTTCCTTGGCATGATACATGGCGACATCCGCATTGCGCATCAGGATATCCACATCCTCGCCATCACTGGGATAGAGGGTGATGCCGAGGCTGCCCGAGACATACACCTCCTGGCCGGCAATGTTTATCGGCTGGCTCAGCAGTTCAAGAATCCGCTGCGCCACCCTGGCCGCATGGTCCTCCTCGGCCAGCCCGGTGAGCAGAATGGTGAATTCGTCCCCGCCCAGCCGCGACAGGCTGACCCCTGCCTTGCACGGCAGACACGCCTTGGCGACGATATCGGAGGAACGGATGCTGTCCGCCAGACAGATGGCGATTTCCTGCAGCAGCTTATCGCCGGCGCTGTGGCCCAGGGTATCGTTAATGCGTTTGAACCGGTCAAGATCAAGATAGAGCAAAGCCACCTTGCTGCCGTCGCGCTGCGCGGTGAACAGGGCCTGGTTGACGTGTTCGAGGAAGAGCTGGCGGTTGGGCAGCCCGGTCAGGGCATCGTAATAGGCGAGAAAACGGATCTTTTCCTCGCTGTTGATCCGTGCGGTGATGTCCTGCACCGTGCCGTGCATGCTGACCGGATTGCCCGCCGCACCAAACACCACATCCGTCTGTTCATGAATATTGCGGCAGGTGCCGTCCGGCAGCACGATGCGGTAATCGATGCGGTACGGCTGTCTGGCCTGCAGGGCCTTGTGCACCAGATCGAGAATCGACTCCCGCTCCTCGGGATGCACCCGGTCGAGAAATTTTTTGTAGGAGGCCGGGGTGCCATCCGGCTCCAGCCCGAAAATCCGGTACATCTGTTCGGAACAGTAGACGCTGTCCTTGTCAATATCCCAGTCCCAGTTGCCCAGCCCGGCGATATGCTGGGCAATGGACAGCCGTCTTTCACTGCGGCGCAGATTGCGGAAGGCCTGACCGGCCCGCAGCAGATAGCGCACCCGGTGACTGAGCAGCGGCCAGTTGACCGGCTTGGTGATAAAGTCCGTGGCCCCGGCGTCAAAGGCCCGCTGTATCGACTCAAAATCGTCAAGCCCGGTAACCAGCACGATGGCGGCATCCTGGCCGCCGGCCAGCCGGCGCATCCCGGCGCAGGCGGTAAAGCCGTCCATCCTCGGCATCTTCACATCCATCAGCACCAGATCCGGGGAGGTCCGCTCAAACTGGGCAAGCGCTTCCCTGCCGTCTGCCGCCTCCTCGACCAGCAGGTTGCAGGCCAGCAGCGTTTCCCGCATGAGCAGACGCTGGACATCATCATCATCAACAATGAGGACGACAGGCTGCTCCCCGGCCGGTCTGTTTCTATTCATCGCTTGTTTTCTCCAGTTCCAGGGACAGGGCGGCCAGCACCTCCTGATAGGCATCATCCAGTCGGTCAAGCAGCTCTCTGGCCGCCTCCGGCCTCCCCTGCCGTCCCAGCTCCTCCAGTTCCTTGCACAGGGCGGCCAGCTCAACAGCCCCGAGGTTGGCGCTGCTGGTCTTGAGATTATGGGCTGCCTCGCGCAGCGCCTCGCCATCCCCGCGTTGCCCCGCCTCATGCAGGGCCCTGACCACCTCCGGCGAACTCTCATTATACATGACGATAATCCGGTCCAGCACCGGCGGGCTGCCGGGGCGGTTCATGGCCCGGATCATGTCGAGCCGCCGCTGATCAAGCAGGGATTTCACCCGGTCCGCCGGCAGGAAAGGCGACGCCTCCGCCGCCAGCGGGGCAATGCGGCCGGCCAGCCATTTGTCGAGCACATTCCGCAGGTCGCTCATGTAAAACGGCTTACTCAGGAAATCATCCATGCCGGCCGCCTGGCACTGCTCCCTGACCCCCATCTGCACATCACCGGTCAGGGCGATGATGGGAACATGGCGCCGTGTCCCCTGCTCCGCTTCCCGCCGCCGGATTTCCCTGGCCGCCGTGAACCCGTCCATTTCCGGCATGTGGCAATCCATCAGGATAAGGTCAAATGCCGTCTCCGCCGCCGCTGCCACCGCCTTCCGGCCGTTTTCAGCCACCTCCACCGTGCACTTCATGTTCAGCAGGATCTCCCTGGCCACATCCTGATTGACCGGATTATCCTCAACCAGCAGGATGCGGGCCGGATAGTCCAGGCACTCAACGCCGTGCCCGGCAGCATCCGGCTCCCCTGCCCCGTCAACTGCCGCCGATTCGCCCATGAGCGAGATAAGACAGTTGAAGAGCAGGCTCTGGCGTACCGGTTTGCTCAGATAGATATCAACCCCGGCCCTGGATGCCCTGGCCGATTCCTCGTCAAAGGCAGCGGAGCTGAGCATCACCAGCCGGATATCTTTCTTGCTGTACCCCTGGCGGATGAGCCTGGTCAGTTCAATCCCGTCCATCTCCGGCATGTGCCAGTCAAGCAGGACCACATCATAGGGCTTGCCGGCAACCACCGCCTCCTGCAGTTTTTCCAGGGCCTGAAAACCGTTGGCCGCCGTGTCGCTGCTCATCCCCCAGGAACGCACCTGATTTTTCAATATAGCACGATTCACGGCATTATCATCGACAATCAGCACCCGCAAGCCAAGCAGATTCTTCATGAGCTGCTCGTCATCGCTCAGCATATCGGGCTGGCGTATAAAAGTGACCGTAAACCAGAAGGTTGACCCTTTGCCCGGCTCGCTGCTTACCCCGATTTCCCCCTTCATCAGATGCACCAGACGCCGGGAAATCGCCAGACCAAGACCGGTGCCGCCGTATTTACGGGTGGTTGAACTGTCCGCCTGGGAAAAGGCCTCAAAGATATGCTCCCTGATCTCCGGCGAGAGCCCGATGCCGGTATCCTGCACGGCGAACTGCAGCGTCACTTCATTGCCCTCCTCATGCAGCGTGTCAACCAGCAGCAGGATCTCCCCGCTGTCGGTGAATTTGACGGCATTGCTCAGCAGGTTGACAATGACCTGGCGCAAACGGTTGGAGTCTCCCTGCAGCAGTTCCGGCAGCTGGCCGGGCAGCACGGGAATCAGTTCAATACCCTTGATGTGGGCCGCCTCGGCCATCATCTCCGCCGTGTCCTCCAGCAGCTCACGCAGGTTAAAGGTGTGGTTTTCCAGTTCAAGCTTGCCGGCCTCGATCTTGGAGAAATCGAGAATATCATTGATAACCCCCATGAGCGAGTCAACGGCCCGCTGGATGGTCTGGGTGAAGCGGAGCTGGCGGTTGTTGAGCCCGGTGCCGCGCAGCAGTTCCGTCATGCCGAGAATGCCGTTCATCGGGGTGCGGATTTCGTGGCTCATGGTGGCCAGAAATTCACTTTTTGCCCGGCTGGCCTGCTCGGCTGCCTCCTTGGCCCTCTCCAGATCGCGGACCAGTGATTCCAACTCGCTGTTTGCCTGTGACAGCTCCCTGGTGCGGATCTCGACCATCTCCTTCAACCCCGAGCTGTATGCCTTCAGCTCCTGGTCTCGGTTCTGGATCTCGGAGATCATGACATTGAACTCGTCGATCAGCGTGCCGAATTCATCGTTGCTTCTCTTTATAACCCGCACCGCATAATTTTTCCCCTTGGTCACCGCCGCCATGGACCGCATCAGTTCCCGCAGGGGATCGGTGAATAATCGCTGCAGCCGCGCGGCAAGGACCATGACCACGAGCAGGGTCACGGCCACCATGATCGACACGACGGAGGAGTAGCCATGCAGCCTGCTGGAGAGCAGCTGCATGTCATCCACCAGATGAATGGCGCCGACCAGTTCCTCACCCGCGCGGACCGGGCGCAGGACATGGACGTGGCCCGCGGCCAGAAAGGTGATGCCCCCCCGGTCCGCCACCTCCTGCAGCATCAACTTTTTATCGGGATAGAACTTGTTCAGTTCGACAAGGAATTTATCTTGCTGGCTACCCGGTCGGAGGTATCGGCTGAAAATATTGCCCTGCCGGTCATACAGCAGGGCAAGGGCGATTTCCGGTTTGGCCGCCAGGGATTTCATCGTTGCCCGCGCCGCCGGCTCATCCTGATCGGTCAGGAGAGTGCCGCTGTTCAAGGCGATAACGTCTGCGATGGAATAGAGATGCCTGGAATAAAACCTGCCGGCATTCCTCTTCTCATGGATAATCAGGGCGGTGGCAACAAGAACCAGGGCCAGGACCGCGGTAAAGCTCATGAGCAGAAAAAGCTTTGTTCTGATGGAAATATCGCGCAGCCGCGGCATTACCGCTCCTCGCCGCAGGCAGGGAGCCGGGACAAGTGAGAAGCGGGATCTTGCCGCAAAATTTGTTTGCCAGGGTCATTTTCCGTCATTTTTTCTCGCACTCTACTCGCTATTGCCTGTTGCCGGGCCAAGGCGGGCATAAAACCTGCCCTTCTTGCCTCTTGCCTTCTGCCCGTTGCCTGTTCCCTTCCCCGATCTTTGGTGTGAAACATATTAT
This sequence comes from Deltaproteobacteria bacterium, assembly GCA_016208225.1. GTDB lineage: Bacteria > Desulfobacterota > Desulfobulbia > Desulfobulbales > SURF-16 > SURF-16. The sequence goes on from JACQYM010000040.1 coordinate 10,540, forward strand.
ATCAACAGCAAAAGCCAACAAACAAGCTCTTTAAACGTAATGCCCGGCACCCTGTGGCAGTGAGGAGTGAGAAAAGAGGAGTAGGGAGTCGGATGGTTGAAAATGAAACACCCAGGTGAATTTCGGTGCTCTTCGTGTGCCCGTGGTGCATAATGGACTTAAGATTTCATCAATTTTGACTACGATTATTCTCCGCACTGTTCACCCCGCACTTTATCTTCTTCTGCCGCACGGCATGCCAGCGCCGACGTTTCACCATTGAACATTATGAAACACGGGCCATAATTCCCGCTGTTCATTACCGCAAAGGCGTTTCACCTGTTGCAAAACCTTCCAATGTTTCGTATTGTTTCATTATGACCCAGTTGCTCTAAAAAAGCCCTTGCCGCTTTCGCTTGCATATTATATTGTATTTACGTCATAATTATCGTCAACATGATACGGTATATCATTTGCATATCAGGGAGACAAAGATTTGCGCGATGGATGTTGAATGTAACGACCCCTCTCTTTCAACCCTGACAAAAGGAGCAGCAATATGCCAACAATTGCCTTGTTTTCCAGCACATTTACCAACGAAGCAGAAATCATAGGCGAATTATCGACCCTGACCGGATCACAGGTCATCAGCGAGAAGGACATCATCATTGACGCCAGTTCCAAATACACGATCGACAAAAACAAACTGGAACAGACGCTCTACGCGAAAATGTCGGTATTCAATCAGTTCACTCTGGAGAAAGAGAGGTGTCTCGCGTATCTCAAATCCTCCCTGGCGGCAATGCTTGCCCAGAACGAGCGCTGCATTTACAACTGCATCATCACCCTGCTGATCCCTGCCCGGGTGACCCATGTTTTAAAGGTTCTGGTTGCCGGCAACAAGGAACAGCGAATCGAACGGGCCATGGCCACCGGCATCTCCGAAAAAGAGGCAAAACGGCTGATCCACAAACACGATGCCGGTGCCTTTGAATTGACTGATTTTCTTTACAAAAAAGAGGCGTGGGACCCTTCCCTGTATGACATCGTCATTCCGGCTGACAAAACCCCCACCACCCAGGCCGTAGTGCAGATTATCCTGGAAAACCTGCAGAAAAGCGCGGTGCAGAAAACCGAGTCCTCGGTGCAGGCCATCCGGGATCTGGCTCTTGCCGCCCAAGTGGAACTGGCCCTGCTCAGCAAGGGACACAATGTGGAAGTGGCGGCGGACAATGGGACAGCCCGGCTTACCGTCAACAAGAGCGTGCTCAATTTCGGCAAACTGGAAAGCGAACTGACCGAGATCGCCGCAGCCGTAGGCGGGGTTAAGGGTGTGGAGGTGGTAAAGGGCCGGGACTACAAAACTTCCATCTACCGCAAACAGCAGTTTGAACTGCCGTCCAAGGTTTTACTGGTGGACGATGAAAAGGAGTTCGCCCAGACCCTGTCGGAGCGCCTCATCAGCCGCGATGTCGGTTCCCATGCGGTCTATGACGGGCAGCAGGCCCTGGATCTCATCAATGACGACCGGCCGGATGTCATGGTTCTGGATCTGAAGATGCCGGGCATCGACGGCATTGAAGTCCTGCGGCAGACCAGAAAATCACATCCCAATATCGAAGTTATCATTCTGACCGGACACGGCACGGAAGAGGACCGCAAGGCATGCATGGCACTCGGCGCTTTTGCCTATCTGCAGAAACCGACCGATATCGAGAAGCTGTCCGCCACCATCTACGAGGCATATAAAAAGATCGCGGCATCCGGCAAGATGGCTCCCTCCAGCAGCTCCAGCAGCCGTAACGGCAGATATGGGTGATACCCGCGGAAGCTGTTCGCGAGCAGCTTCTGCTCTGTCTGTCGACGCACCAGCAGCCGCAGCGACAGACATGGTTGATAATCCGTAAGGGCGATTCGCGGACTGCCCTTACTTTACAGGAGAGGAACATGGAGGAAAAACTGGAAGCGAAAGTACTGCTGGTTGATGACGAAGAGGAATTCTGCAACATGCTTTCCGAGCGGCTTGAAACCCGGGGGTTGAAGGTAAACGCGGTGCTGAGTGGCGAAGAGGCGGTCAACCGGGCGGCAAAGCAGAATTTTGATGCGATCATCCTGGATCTCGCCATGCCGGGCATGGACGGCCTGCAAACCCTCCGACGCATCAAGGAGATACGTCCTGATCTGGAAATTCTCATGTTGACCGGCCACGGGACGGTGAAAAGCGGCATCGAGGCCATGAAGCTCGGGGCCGAGGACTTTCTTGAAAAACCCGTTGACATGAAGGTCCTGCTGGAAAAAATCAGCGAGGCCAAACACAAACGGATGCTGATTCTGGAAAAGAAATCCCAGCAGGAAGTGGAGGAGATCCTCAAAAGCAAAAGCTGGTAGATCCTGACCTCTTCATGAGAAGCAGGGCGGGAACAATGAAAACATCCGCCGTTTCTTCACAAGGAATACTACGGCAGGGGAAATTTGCGTCTTCATTCCGCAATGTGATCACCCGTGTCGAGATGACACTATTCCCCCTGGAAAAAGGTACGCCTGCAGCATTTAGCAGGCCAGCGGACTACCCCAATACTTCAGGCACTCAAAAATGAACTTAACTTCTCTCCATCACATAGCCATTTCCGAGGTATTGAACGGTCTGCCGCATGGCATTGCCGTGCTTGACAGAGAGCTTCGGGTTATGGAGATGAACTGTTATCTCGAAGTCCTCACCGGCTATACCATCGCGGAGGCCAGGGGAGTGTACGGCAACTTTGTGCTGCGCAGCAATCTGGGCCCGAGAGGGCAGCAGCTGCAAAAGGTGATGGAAACAGGTGAGCCGATATCCGTTGAAGGCAATATCATCAATCGGCATCACAAAAAAATTCCCATTCTGTTCTCCATCTCCCCCCTCAGGTCGGAAGGAGGAAAACTGGCCGGCCTGCTGGTTGTCCTGGAAGACATCTCCGTCCTGCAGAACAAAAATCCGCGCATCTATGACGGCACTGAGATGATTCTCGGCCACAGCCCCAGAATGCAGGAGGTATTCGATCTCATGCCGGTGCTGGCCCAGACCGATGCCTCGGTGCTGATCACCGGCGAGACCGGCACGGGAAAGGATATTGTTGCCGAGGCCATCCACAAGTCGTCGCGAAGGGCCCGGCATCCCTTTATCAAGGTCAACTGCGGCGCCCTGCCCGAATCACTGCTCGAATCGGAGCTGTTCGGTTATGTCCGGGGTGCCTTTACCGGCGCGGTCAAAGACAAACCGGGCATGTTCCGGCTGGCCCATGAAGGCACGATCTTTCTTACCGAGATCGGGGACCTGCCCATGCCCCTGCAGGTAAAAATTCTCTCGGTGCTGGACGACAAGGAATTCTTCCCGGTGGGCGGCACCCAGAAGATAAAGGTTGATGTCCGGGTGATCGCGGCCACGCACCGGTTTCTGCGGGAGCAGATTCAAAACGGCAAATTCCGGGAGGATCTGTTTTATCGGCTGAATGTGCTGCGCATCCATCTGCCCCCTCTCCGCGAGCGGGAGGGGGATATCCGTCTGCTGCTGGACCATTTCCTCCGGGAGTTTGAAACAAAACTGAACAAATCGATCAAGGGATTCACGACCAATGCCCTGAACCTGCTGCTCGCCTATTCCTATCCGGGCAATGTCCGGGAACTGCGCAATATCGTTGAGTATGCCGCCAACATCTGCCAGGGAAAAAGGGTCAGGACGGAACATCTGCCCCAGTATATATTCACCTGCCAGATCACCACCGGCGCGCACCAGGCAGAGGCGCATGAAACAGGGCGCCAGGAAGAGGATGCCCCGCCTGCTGCGCCGTTCAAAACCAGACCAGGCAACTGGAACGATATTGAAAAAGAGATGATTCTGCAGGCCTTGACCAAGTCAAGAGGCAACCGGTCCCATGCCGCCGGCATCCTCGGCTGGGGACGGACCACCCTCTGGCGCAAGCTGAAAACGCACGGACTGATGTGATATTTCGGATTGCGGATTGCGTGATTTCACCACAAAGCACACGGAGATCACAGAGAAAATATCTTTAACTACATTTAGTTATCTCTGTGGGCTCTGTGCTCTCTGTGGTTAATTTTTGGTTTTTATGGATAAATTATGAAAATACTGATCACCATTCAAGGGAATTTTGTCGCGCCGAGATTTGACATGGTATCAGAGGTTCTGATCGCCTCCTACGACGGCCAGCAGCTGATCGGCAAACCCAGGACCATCCTCATCTCCCGACCATCGGCCGATGAACTCTGCAGCTTCATTACCAAGGAGGAAATCGCCATCGTGGTGTGCGGCGGCATTGAGGAACGCCATTATAAATACCTCACCTGGAGAAAGATGATGGTGTTTGACTCGATTATCGGCCCCCATGCCGAGGCCCTGCAGATGGTCATTGAAAACCGTCTTGTGCCGGGCACCATCCTGCCCGGGGCGGCGGGGGATGAGGCGTGGGCATGAATATCTTCACCCGCTGGCTGATGAAAGTCCTGCCGGCTGACGCCCGGAGTATCGACGGGCTGCCGGATATCAATAAACGCTATGAGAGATTTCGCCTCGGCCTGTTGGTGATCATGCTCATCATCTCCATGGTGCCGGTGACCATTACCGCCGCCATCGGTTATTTCCAATACCGGGATCTGCTCCAGACCACGGAACGGGAACAGCTGCTGTGGAACCTGGAAGGGGCGCAGAAAACCATGCAGACCCTGATCAATGAACTGCATTCCAGCATCGAATTCATTGTGGAGGAGGAGAGTTGCCAGAAAATCGTGGACCAGCAGACATTAAATGGCCTGCTTGCCCGGCTCAAGGGCAAGTACAACGGCTTCATCGACCTGGGAATCATCGACTCCGACGGCATCCAGCTCACCTATGCCGGGCCTTACAAACTGCAGGGCTATAATTACCGGGCCCAGGAATGGTTTGATCAGGCGACAAAACGGGATTTTTATATCAGCAATGTCTTTCTGGGCTACCGGAATATTCCGCACTTTATCATTGCCGTCACCAAGAAACGGCCGGATTCGGATGATTACTGGATCCTGCGGGCCACCATCAATGCCGACACCCTGCAGGAATTCGTTTCAACGATCAACACCAAAGCATCCGATGATATCTTTATTGTCAGCAACTGCGGCATCCTGCAAACTTCCTCCCGTTATTACGGCAACTTCCTGGAAATCTGCCCGATCTGTGAAACTCCAAACCAGATCGGCGGTATCCGCCGGCTGCGGGGAGAAACCGGGGACCTGCTGCATGTCAGCGCCGCCCTGGAGAACACCCAGTGGTCCCTGGTGCTCATCAAGGAGAAATATATCCATCAGGAAGCATGGTCCGCCTTTCAAAAAAGGCTGCTGCTGATTTTCCTGGGTTCCACGATCTCCTGCCTGCTGATCTCCTACACCCTGACCAACATCGTCACCGACAGAATCCGTGAAACCGACGAAAAACAGCTGTCCCTGCTGTACGAGGCCGAACATTCAAACAAGCTTGCCTCCATCGGCCGGTTGGCCGCCGGGGTGGCGCATGAAATCAACAATCCGCTGGCCATCATTGATCAGAAAAGCGGCCTGATGCAGGACCTGCTCGGCCTTACCGAAGAGTTCAAGCATAAGGAAAAATTCTACACATCGATTGCCGGCATCCATAACAGCGTCAACCGGTGCAAGGTTATCACCCACCGACTGCTCGGTTTTGCCCGGCGCATGGATGTCATCCTGGAAAAAATCAATCTGCGCGAGCTGATTCAGGATGTATTGAATTTTCTCGAAAAAGAAGCTATGTACAGCCATATCCGCATGGAGATTTTCTTCCCGCCGGAACTGCCCGACATCGTATGCGACCGCGGACAACTGCAGCAGATTTTCCTGAATATCATCAACAATGCCATCGATGCCATCGGCAAGGACGGGGTCATATCAATATTTACCGAATTGCGGGGTGCGGACGTGGTGGTGAAAATCAAAGACAGCGGGCCCGGCATTCCCCCGCAAATCCTGAAACACATATTCGATCCCTTTTTCACCACCAAATCTCCGGGAAAAGGGACGGGACTGGGACTTTCCATAACCTACGGACTGGTAAAGAAACTCGGCGGGGAAATCAGCGTCAGCTCGCAAGTCGGCAACGGGGCGACCTTTGAGATTCGTCTGCCGCTTACTCCCGATAAATCAGCAGAAGAGAGAGAAAGCAATGAGTGACATCAAAGTATTAATCGTGGACGACGAGGTTGAATTTGCCTCGACCCTGGCGGAACGGCTTGAACTGCGGGAAATAGCGGCGAAGACGGTCAACAACGGCAAGGACGCGCTCTCCGTCATCCTCAACAGCTCCCCGGATGTGGTCATCCTGGATCTGAAAATGCCGGACCTGAACGGCCTGGAGGTGCTGGTCGGCATCAAGGCCCATGACCCTCAGCTTGAATTTTTCGGCCGCATGCTGGCCGGATTCACCCATGATCTGAAAAACCATCTTGCCATCATCAAGGAATCAAACGGGCTGATCAGCGACCTGATTGACATGGGCAGGATCACCGATGAAGCATTGGCCGCCAGACTGCAGAAAATAGTAACTTCCATCCAGGGCAGAGTGGGCCGGGCCACCGATATGGCCAGCAGCCTGAACAGCATTGCCCATCGCCAGGACACCCCGCTCTCCACTTTCCAGATCAATGACCTGATCAGCGAGGAACTTGCCCTGCTGCAGAGATTCGCCCGTCTCCGGGAAATTGAGATTAAAACGGCCCTGGCCCCTGATCTGCCGGCCATCCATAACAATCCCTCCCTGGTCCAGTTCGTCTTTTTCCATCTCTTCAATCTGTCACTAAGGAAACTCAAAAACCATGGAATGGTAGAGATCGCATCAGGGCAACACAACGGCGCCGTTCTTGTCACCTTCCGCCTGCACGGGGAAAAGGAGTCTTTTGCCCAACTGATTGATGAAGAAACAGCGGCAATTATACAGGAAGCGCTGGCAGTCCTGCAGGCCAGTGTCACCGAATTATCGCCTGCCGGCGCTGCAGTAAACGAAATCGGCCTCGCTCTCGGGTCGCTTGCCGCCATCTGAGTTACTTAATGATGGACTCGTAAAAACTGAAAATTAACCACAGAGAGCACCGAGCCCACAGAGATAACTAATTGTAATTAAAATATTTTATCTGTGGCCGCTGTGATATCCGTGGTGAAAATAGACTTTTTTACGAATTCATCATTAATGGATCCTCCGTTAAAAATTTATTTTTCCCCCATTGAGCCGCGAATCGGGTTAGGCGGGCCATGCCCGCGACCCCAGGCATTGCGGATATTTCAATCGCGGGCAAGGCCCGCTCCTACGCCACGAGACTTTCATAGTTCGTTGTTACCGCTTGCGGAGATGGCGGTTAGCCGGAAGGCCTCTTTTGTCGGGTTACGCGATACACCCGCTAACCCGACCTACGGCTGCTGTCATCTAAACGAACAATGAAGAGATTTTTTTCAATCTCCTCCCCTTCAAGGGGGAGGCCGGGAGGGGGGTGGGAGCCATCCGGTCATCAGCTACCCCATCCCCACCCTAACCCTCCCCTTGAAGGGGAGGGAATACACCCGCTACCCCGACCTCCGATCTGAAAGTCGATGGTAATCACAAAAAAAAAAATGGGCTGCAGATAAATATCTGCAGCCCATTGCTCATAACTGGTCGGGATGAGAGGATTCGAACCTCCGGCCCCTTGAACCCCATTCAAGTGCGCTACCAGACTGCGCTACATCCCGGCCCTAATTCTCGATTATAATTTTCAGTGCGTAATGTGTTCAGACGGTCAGGTAAAAATCTGCAGGAAATCATCGGCCAGGATAAGCCTCCTCTGATCATTTCACCACAAACAGCCTCAACACCTACAGCCGATACACCCGGTGTCCCCGTGTGAACGCCCTATTTAGCATGACGGATGAATAACTGTCAAGCGGCAATGCACGAAACCGGTCAATCATCCTGCAATAATTGCTGAATGGCGCGAAGTTCAGCCTTCAACGTTGCCACCAGTTCCTGCACATCGCCGCCCTCTTTTACCGGCAGTTCCTGTTCCTCGCCGCCCTTTTCACCGGCCAGCAGTTTCTTGGCGCCCGGTATGGTAAATCCGTCTTCCTTGAGCAGCTTTTTGATTTTCAGGATATTTTCAACATCAACCCGCCGGTAGAGGCGCTGCTTTGAAGAAGCACGCTGGGGCCGGATCAATTTTTTGAATTCCGACTCCCAGTAGCGCAGGACATGCTGCTTGACCCCTGCCAGTTCGCAAACCTCGCCGATCTTAAAGTATCTTTTGTCAGGAATGACAACATGATATCCTGTTTCCCCACCTGCCTGATTATCCATATGATTGTGAGGTTTGCCGGTCACTGGTCTGGCTTATCCGTATGATTTACTGTTCGCGTCCTGCTCCACTTTCCATGCTGTCATCTTTTACCGGAAAAATCACCCTATTTCACGATCGCCCAGGGCGGATTTTCACCACAGAGCACACAGAGATCACAGAGAAATATTTTTAATTACAAGCTGTATCTCCGTGCTCGCCGTGGTTACTTTTCAGTTTTTACGAGTTCATCTAGGCATCACGGATTTATTTTATGCCGCAGATTCTTGCTCGCCTTGAAGGAAACCATGCAGCGCCGGGCGATTTCCATGGTCTCGCCGGTGCGCGGATTCCTGCCCATGCGCGGCGCCTTGTTTCTGACCGTAAAGGTGCCGAACTGCACCAGCTTGACCGACTCCTCATCCAGCAGTGTCTGCTTCAAGGTCGAGAAGACAAGATCAACAAGCTCGCCCGCACTGCGCTGAGAAATACCCAGTTTATCGTTAATGGTCTGGGCCAACTCCTTTCTGGTGAGATTTTCTTTCATTTCACTTATACCTCACGTAATTGACCGTCAAAACGATGCACTATCATTTCGATAATTTTCAGATGTTGTCTGCCCACTGTTTCATCATCCAACGTCTGTTCCGCTGAGCGGTAGGTAACGGTAATGGCGACGCTCTTCATTCCCTGACTGATCGCATCGCCCCGGAATACATCAAAAAGTTCAGCCTGCTCGATAAGCGGCGACCCCAGGGTCATAATGGCCTGCACAATTTCACCGGCCCCGACCCTCTCCGGCACCACCACGGCAATGTCCCATTTCACCGCAGGGAATTTGGGCAGCGGCGCAAATTGTTTGCCGGCCTTTGCCGCATCCAGCAGACCGCCAAGATCCATGTTCAGAAAAAAGACATCCTGTTTGATGCCGAATTGCGCCAGCACCTTTCTGGTGATGCGGGCCAAGGAGCCGAGAATTCTGCCATGCGCGGAGAGCTGGCCGAAACTGTCCGGCTCGCAATAGACCTCGCCATGGGCGGACGCAGGGATAAAAGCGGCGTCGGCAATGCCCAGCCGGTCAAGCAGCGTTTCCATAACGCCCTTGACATCGTAAATATCACACTTGTCCTCACCCATATGCAGCAGCGGTGCACCGGGCCGCCGGCGTCCGCTCAGCACGGCGGTAAGGTATGTCTTTTCCTCGGGCTGATCCATGGCCGCGCCCGGTATGAAACATTTGCCGATCTCAAAGAGACGGATGTCCGTCACCTGATAGCTGACGTTGCGCCGCACATTTTCCAGCAGTCCCGGCAGGAGCATGGTGCGCAGCTCGCTCTGGTCCTCAGCCAGCGGATTTAGCAGATGCACGCTCCGGCGGCAGGGGTCCTCCGCGGCCAGACCGAGCATATCATAATGGGCCGGGTTGACAAAACTGTAGTTGATCGCCTCATAAAAGCCAAGGGCGGTCATGGCAGCGGCTATATCTTTTCTCAGTTGCCGGGCCGGGTCCTGCCAGGCTGCGGACATGGGAACCAGCGGCATGGTCTGGGGAAATTCGTTATATCCCTTCAGCCGGGCGATCTCTTCAATCAGGTCCACCTCGCGTTCCAGATCAACGCGAAAACTGGGCGGGGTGACGAGCAGGGTGTCGTCGCCCAGGGGCGCAACCTCGATCTCGATGGCGTTCAGCATGGCCGTGATGTCCGCAGCGGCAAGTTCACAGCCGAGCAGATCCGCCGCCTTCTTCACCCGCAGCTTGATGGGTTCACGATGCTGCCCGCCAATTGCCACATCAAAGCCATCGTCGGCAACCCTGGCGCCGGCAACCTCGCAGATCAATCGCACCGCCCGTTCCATGGCAATGGGGGGAAGCTCAGGATCAACGCCCCGCTCAAAACGGTAGG
>JACQYM010000040.1:20783-26398 GCA_016208225.1 Deltaproteobacteria bacterium
CAGGCGCCTGGCCGTGCGCCGGACGCTGACCGGGTTAACACAGGCGGCTTCCAGCAGCACCTCGCGGGTGGCGGCGTCGACCTCGGAGTTCGCCCCGCCCATCACCCCGGCAACAGCCACCCGCTTTTCCGCGTCACAGATCATGAGCATGTCCGGCTCAAGAGTCCGCACCGCACCGTCAAGCGTGGCCAGGGTTTCGCCCTCCCTTGCCTGGCGGACAACAATCGCCCCGCCGGCAAGTTTACTGAAATCAAAGGCATGCAGCGGCTGGCCATACTCCAGCATGACATAGTTGGTTACATCGACCACGTTGTTGATCGGCCGCAGTCCGACAGAGAGCAGCCGTTTTTTAAGCCACCAGGGCGACGGCCCCACCGTGACATTCTTCAGCAGTCTGGCCGCGTAGCGGGGGCAGTCCCCATGCTCGACCTTGACGGAAAATTCGCTGTTTGCCCCGGTCAGAGGCAAAACATCATGCCCCGTCACCGGCGGCCGCAGGGTTGTGCCGCAGAAGGCGGCCACTTCCCGGCCGATGCCGATCACACTGGTGCAATCGGGCCGGTTGGGGGTCAGGTCCACTTCAATGACCGTATCCCGCAGCTGCAGCACATCAACAAGATCGCCGCCCGACTCATGCAGCCAGTCAAGCTCCATGATGCCGGCATGACCCTCGCTGATCCCCAGGTCCTTTTCCGAACAGAGCATGCCCTGGGAAACCTGACCGCGAATTTTGCTCTTTTTGATGACCATGCCGGAGGGCAGGACCGCCCCGGGCAGGGCAACGGCGCTGAACAGCCCCGCCCTGGCATTGGGCGCGCCGCACACTACCTCTATCTTTTCCGCGCCGACCGCCACCTGGCAGACGACAAGGCGGTCCGCATCCGGGTGAGGTTTGACGGCAAGAATTTCAGCCACCTTGACGCCGGCAAGGCCGCTGAAGAGATGCTCAACCGCGTCAACCTCCAGACCGGCCATGGTGAGTCGGTGGGCCAGTTCCTCGGGGGTGACGTTCACCTCAACAAATTGTTTCAGCCAGTCAACGGTAAATTTCATGAATAGGGGTTACGTATTTTAGGGGTTAAGCGTTTTAGGGGTTAAGGTTTTTAGAGGTCAAGGTTTTTAGGGGTTAAGTTGTGTAGGGGTTAAGATGTGTAGGGGGTAACTAACCACCTAAACGCCTAAACCGCAAAATACCTTAACCGCTTAACCCCTAAACCGCTTAACCCCTACCCACCTAACCACCTTCTTTTCAAAACTGGGAAAGATAACGCAGATCATTTTCATAGTAAAGGCGGATATCGTTGACCAGCCGGTCTGTTTGCAGACACGGCAGCCCTTGCCGCGGCAGATGACGCAGGCGATATCGATTTCAGCGCTCGGTTCGGTAAAGGGAAAGAAACTCGGTCTGGCGCGTATGGCCGTGCGCTCATCAAACATCCTGGCGATAAACACCCCGAGCACCCCGCGCAGATCGGCAAAGGAAACCTTGCGGTCCACCAGAAAACCCTCAACCTGATGAAACATCGGGGTGTGGGTGATATCCGAATCACAACGGTATACCTTGCCAGGCGCTATCATCCGGAGCGGCGGCTGCCGCTTTTCCATGATACGGGCCTGCATGGGGGAGGTATGGGTGCGCAGCAGGAGACTCTCATTGATATAGAAAGTATCATGCATATCACTGGCGGGATGGTGCCTGGGGATGTTCAGGGCTTCGAAGTTGTAGAAATCGGTCTCCACATCCGGCCACTCGGCCACGCCGAAACCCATGCCTTCGAAAATGGCGCAGATCTCTTCCATGATCTGGGTCACCGGATGCAGCTTGCCGAAAGGGGCGGTGCGGCCGGGCAGGGTCAGGTCAATCTGCGGCGCAGCTTCCGATCCGGCGCGGGCCGCCTCTTCCAGCTCTGTTTTTTTGGCGTCAAAGCGCTTTTCAAGGTCGAGTCTGATCTCGTTGGCCAGCTTGCCCAACCGGGGTCTGTCCGCTTCAGCCACCTGGCCGAGACGACGCATCAGCCCGGTGAATTCGCTTTTGCGGCCGAGATATTGGACGCGGAACGGTTCAAGATCCTGCGGATCTTTCAGTGCTGTCAGATCCCGGCAAGCCTCTCTTTGCAGGCGAAGTAATTCTTCTTCCATAAATAAACCAGCAAATCCTCTCCGTACACTTTCTGCCAGAAGGACTTTTCTGCCTGATATTGGGCCCTTGCAGGGTCATGCCTGTAGAGCATCTTGAATAATTGTCTTTTCGCCCGATCTCTGTGTCACAGCGAAAATGAAAAATGCTCACATATATCTAATATGCTGCGCTTTTTCATTTCCACTGTTCCTTGATCTCGGCCGAAAATTCTAATTATTCAAGACACCCTGTGGTGGAGAAAGTCGGCTTCGATCCTCCGTGCGGCACATTGCCGTTCCGCACGGATGCGGCTCGCGGGAGCCAGGGGAAACGTAACGGAATCTTGTTTCCGTTACGATCAGGAAGCGAGCTTTGCCACTGCGGAAAAGGCGTTTGGATCGAGAATGGCCAGGTTGGACAGCACCTTGCGATCAAGCTCCACATTCGCTTTTTTCAGGCCGCCGATCAAACGGCTGTAAGAGGTGCCGTTCAGCTCGGCGGCAGCGCCGATGCGAACGATCCACAACCGCCTGAAATCACGTTTTTTGGCGCGCCGGTCGCGAAAGGCATAGCTGAGGGCGCGATCGACCGCTTCCGTGGCGGTACGGTACAGACGATGACGGGCGCCGCGGAAACCCTTGGCCAGTTTAAGGACTCTATTTCTTCTGCGGCGTGCTTTAAAGCCGCGTGTTACTCTGGGCATTGCAATCTCCTTGTTCTACATATAGGGCAGAATTCGTTTGATCCCTTTCAAATTAGCGGAATCAACCACTGCGGACTTACGCAGATTTCTTTTCCGTTTCGTGGTTTTCTTGGTCAGAATATGACTGGTAAACGCCTTACTGCGAATAACCTTGCCGGAACTGCTCATCTTGAAGCGCTTGGCAGCCCCTCTGTTGGTTTTCATTTTCGGCATACTCTCTACTCCTGTTTATGATAAAGTTACTGATATATGATCAATGCTTCGGTAAAAGCGCCGACCGTAAGATCAGCTCTTCGGGGCGACGAACATCACCATCTGGCGGCCTTCCATGGTGGGCGGCTGGACAATGACCGCCACGTCTTCCAGAAGGCCGGCTATCTGGTTTAAAAGTTCCATACCCAGACTGTCGGCATAGACAATCTCCCTGCCCCTGAATCGCAAGGTCACTTTCACCTTATTTTTCTGTGCTAAAAATTTACGGATATTCCGGACCTTGAAATCAAGATCATGTTTTTCTGTTTTCGGTCTGAGCTTGATTTCCTTAATCTCGACAACAGCCTGTTTTTTCTTGGCTTCCGCCTGCTTCTTGCTCTGCTCGTACCGATATTTGCCGTAATCCATGATCCGGCAGACCGGCGGTTCCGCCGAGGCGGAGACCTCAACCAGGTCGAGCCCTACCGCTTCCGCCTTTCTCAAGGCCTCATCGGTTGAGATGACGCCAAGCTGCTCTCCGTCGGCATCAATAACCCGTACCTCTTTCTCTCTGATCTGGTCATTTACCCTGGCCTTCAGATCGCGCCCGCTCTTAACACTCTTTTTTCTTTTAATACGCTTACCTCCACTTTTTCGATACTCTAACTTTACAGAGTCGCGCCCTGCCAGACAGCAGTATCAGCGAATCCGGCTCTCCTTCCGGATCATCTCTGCAAAATCCGACACGGACATCGGTTCAAGGTTCTTGCCGTCGCGCAGTCGAACCGTTACCGTCTCCGTGTCCTTCTCCTTGTCTCCGACAATCACCATATAGGGGATCTTCGCCAGCTGCGCTTCGCGGATTTTATAATTCAATTTTTCATTCCGGCTGTCCTTTTCCACCCGCACCCCGGCCTGGCGCAATTGCTGGTATACGCGGTCAACATAGTCGAGCTGCGCATCGGTGATATTCAGCACCTTGGCCTGGACCGGCGCCATCCACAGGGGGAAGGCGCCCGCATAATGCTCGATGAGCACGCCGAAGAATCGCTCCAGCGACCCCATGAGGGCCCGATGGATCATGATGGGCTGATGGTCCCGGCTGTCTTCCGCCGTATAGGCGAGCTGGAAACGCTCCGGCAGGTTGAAATCGACCTGGATCGTGGAACATTGCCAGGCCCGGCCCAGCACGTCCTTGATTTTGATATCGATTTTCGGCCCGTAGAAGACCCCTTCGCCGGGATCGACCCGGTACTGCAATCCTTTCTTTTCCAGGGCCATCTTCAGGGCCTCGGTCGCCTTCTGCCAGTTCTCGTCCGAGCCGACATACTTCTCCGGTCGGGTGGAGAGATAGATATCATACTCAGTGAAGCCGAAGGTCTGTAAAATGAGCAGATTCAGATCGATGATATTAAAAATTTCTTCTTCCAGCTGCTCCGGCAGACAGAAGATATGGGCGTCATCCTGGGTGAAGCCGCGGACGCGCATCAATCCCTGCAGGGAGCCGGTGCGCTCGAAGCGGTAGACCGTGCCCAGCTCGCACCAGCGGATGGGAAACTCCCGGTAGCTTCTTTTGCTGGTCTTGTAAATGGCGATATGGAAGGGACAGTTCATCGGCTTGAGCTGATACGTCACATCTTCCACTTCCATGGGAGAGAACATGTTCTCCGCATAGAAGTCGAGATGGCCGCTGGTGGCCCACATGTCACGCTTGGCGATATGCGGCGTGTAAAGCAGCTCGTAGCCGTTGCGGTAATGTTCGTCCTTCCAGTAATCCTCGATCAGCCTTCTGGCCAGGGCGCCCTTCGGCTGCCAGAGGATGAGGCCCGGTCCGACCAGATCGCTGATGGTAAAGAGTTCAAGCTCCCTGCCGAGCTTACGGTGATCCCTTTTTTTCGCCTCTTCCAGATGATGCAGATATTTTTTCAGCTCTTTGGCATCAAAAAAAGCGGTGCCGTACAGGCGCTGCAGCATGGGCCGCTTCTCGTCGCCGCGCCAGTAGGCGCCGGCAATGCGCATCAGCTTGAAGGCCTGCAGCAGAGAGGAGTTGACGATATGGGGCCCCCGGCAGAGATCGGCAAAATCACCCTGCCGGTAGATGCTGACCGTTTCCGCCTCGATGCCGTCAAGCAATTCAACTTTATAGGGCTGCCCCTTGTCCTGAAAAAACTTCCTGGCCTCGGCAACGGAAAGCGTTTCGCGGCTGAAGGGCAGGGCCGCGGCGACAATCTCCTGCATCCTGGCCTCTATGGCCGCAAAATCATCCGGGGAAAACGGTTCCTTACGGTCGAAATCATAATAGAAACCGTCTTCAGTGGCCGGTCCGATGGCCACCTTGACATCAGGCCCGTACAGCTCCACCACGGCCTGGGCCATGATGTGGGCCGCACTGTGGCGCAGGATATCAAGGCCTTCCGGCGAATCCTTTGTCACCGGCTCAAGTACGGTGTCCGCAGTCAGCGGCTCCGACAGATCAAGCAGCCTTTCTCCCGCGCGCACGGCAACGATGTTCTTCCGCTCCTTGCCGGAACAGAGAGCCTTCACCGCCTCCGCGACCGTGATACCGGCGGGAAAACTTTCCGACCCGCCTGCTGCTGTGCT
>JACQYM010000041.1 GCA_016208225.1 Deltaproteobacteria bacterium
CCTACTATGCGGAGTTTTATACCTTTTGGGGTGTTTTTTTATTTCCACTGTGCCTTGATCCCGGCTGAAATTCTAATGCAAAACACCCTTATCTCTCCTCCGATTTCAGCACCGCCAGAAAGGCGCTCTGGGGGATATCCACGTTGCCCACGGTTTTCATCCTTTTCTTGCCCGCCTTCTGTTTTTCCAGCAGCTTGCGTTTGCGGCTGATGTCACCGCCGTAACATTTGGCGGTGACGTCCTTGCGCAGGGCGGAAATGGTTTCCCTGGCGATGATGCTGCCGCCGATGGCGCCCTGGATGGCGATCTTGAACATCTGGCGCGGGATTTCCTCCTTCAGCCGCTCGCAGGCGTGCAGTGCCCGTTCCCTCGCCTTGCTGCGGTGTACGAGCTGGGACAGGGCATCCACCTTCTCGCCGTTGACCATGATATCGAGTTTGACCAGATCACTGGGCCGGTAATCGATCAGTTCATAGTCAAAGGAGCCGTAGCCCTGGGTGATGGACTTGAGCCGGTCGTAGAAATCATAAATCACCTCGGCCAGCGGCAGCTCGCAGGTGAACTCGATCCTGCCGGGCATGGGATAGTGGTAGTGGGTGTTTTCGCCGCGCCGCTCCATGCAGAGCGTCATGATCGCCCCCATGTAGCGCTCGGGCATGTGGATGGTGGCCTTGATAAAAGGCTCTTCCGTGCGGGCAATGGAGGCCGGATCGGGAAAATGGGCCGGGTTGTCCACCTCGCGCATGGTGCCGTCCGACAGGTAAAAATGGTAGCAGACCGAGGGGACGGTGAGGATGAGGGGAATATCGAATTCCCTTTCCAGTCTCTCCTGGATCACCTCCAGATGGAGTAGGCCCAGGAAGCCGCAGCGAAACCCGAAGCCGAGAGCGGTGGATGAATCTTTCTGGTAGGCCAGCGAGGCATCGTTTAAGGTGAGTTTTTCCAGGGCCGCGGCCAGGTTTTCATACTCATCGGTGGAAATCGGATAGATGGAGGAAAAAACAACCTGCTGGATCTTCTTGAAGCCAGGCAGCGCCTCCCGGCACGGGTTGTCCTTCAGGGTGATGGTGTCGCCGGCCCTGGTGTCGCTCACCGTTTTGATGCCGGCCAGAATGTACCCCACCTGTCCCGCCTGCAGCGCCTTCTGCGGGATGCGTTCCAGCCTGAACAAACCGACCTCTTCCACCCGGTAGCTGGCCTTGTTGGACATGAACATGATGGTGTCGCCGGCCTTGACTTTGCCGTTGATGATGCGGCAGGATATAATGGTGCCCCGGAACGAATCGTAGAATGCATCAAAGATGAGCACCTGCAGCGGCTCGTCCGGATCGCCTTCGGGCGGCGGCAGCAGCTTGACGATCGCTTCCAGAATGTCCTCGACGCCCTTGCCGGTTTTGGCGGAGCACATCTGGATGGTGGCGGGGTCCAGGCCGAGATCTTCCTCGATCTGCAGGGCCACTGCATCCGGGTCCGCGGCCGGCAGGTCGATCTTGTTGATGACCGGTATGACCTCGAGCTCGTTTTCCATGGCGAGAAAGAGATTGGCCAGGTTCTGGGCCTGGATGCCCTACCAGGTTCAGCATATAATCGTTGCCGTCCTTGGCCTTATAGGGCAGGCAGATTGTCTGGCTTTTAATGGTGATGCCCCGTTCCCGCTCGATATCCATATTGTCCAGCAGCTGGTCCTTGAACTGCCGGTCGGTCACCATGCCGCATAACTGAATGAGTCTGTCTGCCAGGGTTGATTTGCCATGGTCAATATGGGCGATGATGCTGAAATTTCGGATATTTTTTTGCTGCATGAGCGATTGGCAACCTCTGTTTTGCTGTGGCGAAATTTTTGGAAATGATGTACTAATTGTAGTTTTTATCAAGCAGGTTGGGAAGAGAATTATAGGGTGCCTTGAAAAATTAGACATCTGGGTTGAGGACAAGGAGCAGAGAAAATAAAAAGCACCCCAAAAAAGGGTGTAAACTCCGCATATTGGTCATATGTGAGCATTTTTGTTTTCGAACGCGACAAAGTCGTCGGGCCAGAGGGCAATTTTTCACGGTATCCTATAGACATTCTTGTAAAATAGGTGGATATATAGTGGAGGGCTCTGCTTGTCAAGAGAAACCGAAGCTGCGCCCTGCTCCAGAAGAGAGTCATGACAAAAGAACACGAGATTGAAATAGAAATGGACAACCCTGAAGAGCAGACCTTTCATCCGCTGCTGGCCCTGGCGGACGATAAGCATCTGCCTGCCCTCAGCCACCCCGGTCTGCATCGCTATCTGCAGGAGATCAACCAGCATCGACTGCTCACCCGCGAAGAAACCGAGGAGCTGGCCATCAGGTTTAATGAAAGTCAGGACCCGGAAGCCGCGTATCAGCTGGTCACCGCCAATCTGCGCCTGGTGGTGAAGGTGGCCATGGATTTTCAGAAGTACTGGATGCAGAATTTCCTCGATCTCATCCAGGAGGGCAACGTGGGGCTGGTGCAGGCGGTCAAGAAGTTTGATCCCTACCGCGGCGTCAAGTTCTCCTATTATGCCGCCTACTGGATCCGCGCCTATATCCTCAAATTCATCATGGACAACTGGCGGCTGGTGAAAATCGGCACCACCCAGGCCCAGCGCAAGCTTTTTTTCAGCCTGAACAAGGAAAAGAAGCTCCTGGAATCCCAGGGATTCAATCCGGAGACAAAACTGCTGGCCGAAAGGCTCGGCGTCAAGGAAAGCGAAGTGATCGAGATGTCCCAGCGCATGGACAACTGGGATGTATCCCTGGAAAGCCCGGTGCGGGAGGATTCGGATGACGAGCAGAAGAACTTCCTGCTGCCGATCAGTTCGGCATCTCCAGGGAACGGGTCCGGCAGATTGAGGTGAATCTGCTGAAAAAGATGAAAAAATATCTGGAACAGGAAATCCCTGATAGCGAACATTTCCTGGAACATGTCTACAAGCAGTGGCAGATCTGAAGTGCCTAAAAGGCCTAAAGTACTTGAAGTGCCTAAAGTTAATGGTTTTTTCTGATCAGAAAAGTACTACAACTTTAGGCATTTTAGGCATTCTAGCGCACTTTAGGCACTTTATATTTATGAACTTAGTTAATAACATCCTCTAATTATATGAACATTCCCTTACTTGATTTGAAAGCGCAGCTTGACCCGATCCATGCCGAGATCATGGCGGCGATTGCCGCGACAGTTGATTCGACCTGCTATATCATGGGCCCGCAGATTGAATTGTTTGAAAAAAATGTGGCGGACTACTGCGGCACGAAAACGGCCATCGGTGTTTCCAGCGGCACGGACGCCCTGCTGGCCAGCCTGATGGCCCTTGGGGTCGGCCGGGATGATCTGGTGCTCACCACCCCTTACAGTTTTTTTGCCACCATGGGCAGCATTCTCCGCCTGGGGGCTCTGCCGGTATTTGCCGATATCGACCCGGTTACCTATAATATCGATCCGCGGCAGGTGGCCGCCCTGCTGGCCGATACCGCCCTGGCGGCAAAAATCAAGGCGATCCTGCCGGTGCATCTGTTCGGACAGTGCGCGGCCATGGGGCCGCTGCTGCAGATGGCGGAAGAGCATCATATTCCCGTGGTGGAAGATGCGGCCCAGGCCATCGGTGCCGTCTATCCGCGTATGGTGGATGGTGCCGTGCAGTGGCAGCGGGCGGGGAGCATGGGCGTCTGCGGCTGTTTCTCCTTTTTCCCCAGCAAGAATCTCGGCGGCATGGGGGATGGCGGCATGGTGGTCAGCAATAATGACAAACTGGCCGGGGATCTGAAACTGATCCGGGTGCATGGCGATATCAGCAAATATCAGCATGCGGTGGTCGGCGGCAATTTCCGGCTGGATGCCATGCAGGCGGCCATTCTCAATGTCAAGCTGCCGTATCTGCCCGCGTGGCATGCCGCCAGGCGGCAGAATGCCACCCTCTACAATGCGCTGTTCAAAGAGTCCGGGCTGGTGGCCGCAGGTTTTGTCACCCCCCCGGCCGCCATCTATCAGGAAATGGCCACAGCGGCAAAGGGTGTTGATTACCACATTTACAATCAGTATGTGCTGCGGGTGAAAAACAGAGACGGGCTGCGGGATTTCCTGCAGCAGCAGTCCATCGGCGTGGCCGTCTATTATCCGATTCCCCTGCATAAACAGAAATGCATCGATGGCCTGCCGGCCAGCCGCCTTGCCTTTCCCGAGGCCGAAAAGGCTGCCGCCGAGACCATTGCCCTGCCGATTTATCCGGAATTGACCTCGGATATGCAGGAGTATGTGGTGGACCGGATCAGCGCCTTTTACAACAAATGAGAGGCTGGTAAAACGTTACGGATGAACAAGCTCTTTCCCCTGTTCTGCTGTTCTGCCATGCTGTGTTCCGCCACAGTCTGTCAGGCGGCGGAGCTGGAAGAATTTTACCGCTCCCCCGCGCTGCCGCAGCAGGCAGTGGTTTTCTCGGCGGAAAGCAGCCCGGCATGGCTGCTGCTCTGGCAGGAGGCCCGGCAGCATGCCGCTGCCGGCGAGTATGAGGCGGCGCTGAGGCAGTATGAGCTGCTGCAGGCCAGCAAAAAGAACTTCATGCAGCCGCGCTGGGAAATGGCCTCTCTCCTGCTGACCCTGCATGAATTCGACCGGGCCGCCGTGCTGCTTGAAACCCTGCTTGAGGAGTTTCCCGAACAGCTTCCCTATCTGAACGCCCTTGGCTATGTCATGCAGGAGAGGGGGCACTCTGCCCGGGCCGTGGAGCTTTTCCAGCAGGCAGCCCAGGTTGATCCGGAAAATGCGGTCACCATCACCGGCCTCAGCGAGTCCCTGCTCTCCCTCGGGCAGTGGAAAAGGGCGCTGCCCTATCTGGAGCGCCTGTACGCCCGCAGGCCCGATGACCTGGCCCTGCGCGAAAAACTTGTCGAGGTCTATGTGGAGCTGCGCAGCTATGAGCTGGCCCGGCCCCTGGCCGTGCAGCTTGCCGACCGCCGGAATGCGACCGCCGGCCAGCTGCGGACCGCGGCCATGATTCATGGCGAGCTGCAACTTGACGATCGTGCCGAACATTACTGGCGCCTGCTGCTTGAGAAGGCGCCGGACGACGGGCAGGGCCGCGCCTGGCTGGCCGATCATCTGGAAGGCGAGGGCAGATGCGCCGAGGCGCTGGAGCATCTGCTTTTCCTGGGGCAGCGGCATGGCGGCGATCCGGAGATTCTTCTCCGCACCGGCGGCTGCTACCTGCAGATCAGGGAACCTGCCAGGGCCCTGCCCTATTATGAGAAATATCGCAGGCTCTTTCCCGATGACCGGGAGATAAACCGGAAGCTGGTCAATATTTATATCGCCCTGGGTGATGAAACGGGAACCCTCACGGCCCTGGACCGCTATTTTCAGGCCGATCCCGATCCCTCTCCCGCCAATCTGCGGCGCGCCGCCAAGCTCTATGACGAGGCGGGCCGTTACCATGACGCCGTCGCCGTTTACCAGCGATTGCTGGCGGACAACCCGCATGATCCTCTGCTTCTCGCCGCCCTGGCCAAAGACCTGCTCGCCACCGGCGATGATGAGGGGGCGTTGCGCACCTGGTCCAGGCTTGCCGCCGTCACCCCCGACAGCATCCCGGTTTACCGCTCCATGCTGGAGCTTCTTTCCCGGCTGGACCATCCCGGGGAGATGCTTGATGTTCTGCAGCAGCTGCATCGCCTGGAGCCGCAGGATGATCAGGTGACCCTGCGGCTGACATCCATCCTGTTGGCCAGAGGGGAAATAAAAAAAGGGGAAGCCGTTTTCCGGGAAGCGGCGCAAAAAGAGCTGGCCGGCGCCGATCTGCTGCTGATGCGCGCCGATATCTTTGCCATGCTGCAGATGAATGACCATGCCCTCCGGGATTATGAGAAGGTGCTGCTCAGCGGCGGTGAAAGCCGGGAGCTGCATCTCAAATGCCTGCGGCTGGCCGCCGTCCTCGGCAAATTGTCCCAGGCACGCCGCCATTACGCCCTGCTGCAGTCATCTGCAATCGGGACAGAGGAGGGCTTGCAGATCGCCAATGCCTTCAGGGACGGCTGCGACTACGACACGGCCCATTCCCTTTACCAACGGATGATCAATGATGCGGCCCTTGGGCAGAAACCGCGGCGCCAGGCGCTGCTGGAGCTGGCTGCCTCCTATGAAGTGCAGGGGCTTTATTACGAGGCGGAACAGTCCCTGCGCCTTGCCCTGCTGGCTGATGCAGCCGGCCGGAACGAGGTGCTGGCCCGTATCGCGGACTTGCAGTTCCGCATCGGCCAGCCGCGGGAAGCGGCCCTCTGGCTTGACCGGATGCTCCCGCAGGAACCCCGGTCTCTGCGGGCCGGGGTTGATGGCGGGCCGGATTATCTGCCGGAGCTGATGACCATCAGGCAGCTGAACGGGGATGAAAAATATGGGGCCGCGGCACGCCGGGGTGAGGAACTGCTGGCGGAAATAGATGGGCCGGCCGGTGAAGCCGCGCAATACCGGCAGGTACGGGTGACTGAGCTGGCGACCCTGGAGCTTGCCAGGGCCTATCTGGGGCTGAAGGAGTATGAAGAGGCGGAAAAGCATTGCCAGGCGCTGGCTGACCTCGCCATCGTCGATTTTCGCGCCCTGGTGCTGCTCCGGCGGATTTATACGGCCCAGGGCAATGCGGAAAGAGCGGACGGGGTTTTCAACCGGATGCTGGACCTGGCCGGCCGTGATCTGGGCAGAATGCTGACGCTGACCAGGATTTTTCATGATACCGGCGACCATGCCGCCATGGCGCGGGCCGCAGAGGCGGCGCGGGAGATGGGGCCTGATTCCTGCTGCGCCGCCTACTGGCTGGCCGAGGCGTACAGCAGTTCCGGCCGGCTGGCCGAGGCCCGGAATATCATCAACGGAATGCAGCGGGAATATCCGGAAAACCAGGCGATCGGCAGTCTGGCGGCGCGGGTGGCCTTTGTCATGGGGTTTAATCAGGAGGCGCTCAGTTATTGCGACTCGGTGCTGGCCCGGTATCCTGACCGGGCCGACATGGAACTGCTCAAGGGCAGGATTTACTGGCGAAAGCTGGACTGGCAGAGTTCGCTGGATGTCTATGAAAAGTACCTGACCCCATCAGTCTCTGATCTGTTCAGCAGCCGCTCCTCGGCCGCGGGACTTAAGCTGCCGGCTGAACCGCAACCGACGATCTGGCAGCGCCTGACTTTTTCCGGGCCGGAAAAGGGCAGTTTCATCGATCAGGTCATGAGCCCTGATTCCGCCACAAGCGCCGGACAGCAGGAGATCAACGGCATCGCCGCGCCGCTCTATGCCCGGTACATGTGGCAGCAGAGATTTGCCGCGGAGCTCGCGGCCCGGCGCTCCGTGGAGCAGCGGGATGATTTTCAGGCGGTCAATCAGTTCGGGCTGCTGGTCGAGAAATATCCGCAGGATGAATCATTGCTGTTTGATCTGGCCGGCATCTTCAGCCGCATGGGAAAACTGGGTGACGAGGCCCTGCTCTATGAGCGGCTGGCGGAAACTGATGCCGAATACCCGGGCCTTGATGAGGCGCGGGAACGAAACAGGCTGAAACGCATGCCCCGTCTTAATCTGGCGTATCATTACCAGGAAGAGAACGGCTGGGACGGCTATAAGGCCGTCCGCCGGGATACAGCGGAATTCGGCTCCTGGGTCTCCATCAGGCCCGGATCTGATGTTGATGTGTCGCTGTCGCGCATTCAGTACAGTGATGTGGATTCCCACCGGACGATCATGGCAAACCGGGCGATGGTCGCCTATGACGCCAATATTTTCAACCGGTTTGATGTGCGGCTCGGCGGCGGCATGGAAGACCTGGAGGGGGAATATGATGATGCGGGACTTATTGAGTGCGATCTGACGGGTAAGGTGGGTGACCGGCTGCAGGGCGAGTTCAGCTATGAACGGGATGTGGTGGCGGATACCCTGGCCAGCCTGGGCCGGGGCATTGTTGCCGAAAACTACAAGGGGGGGCTCTTTCTCGGCATTCTGCCGAGGCTCATTACCGGCGCCGATTACGGCTATGCCAATTATTCCGACGGTAATGAGATTAAAGGGTATTCCTTCTGGGCCTCCTATATCCTGTTTCCCGAACCGACCTATCTGCAGTTCAAATTCAAATATGAATTCAAGGATTCCCGGGAAACCGGGGGCGCGGCCGGCCCCTTGCTGGCGGACGGTTTCACCGCTTTTGATCATCCGTACTGGACCCCGGCCAATTACTGGAAAAACAGCTATATTCTTCAGTGGAAACATAAATTATCCGCAGATACTCTTGAGAGAGGGACCCCAAGTTATTATAGTGCCGAATACGCGCTCGATTATGACTCGCAGGGGCATATCCTGCAGACGGTGAAAGGCGGTTTTTTCTTTGAGTTGACAAGAAATTTCATGCTTGAGTCAGCTGTCCGCTTCATCACTTCCGATGAGTACCGGGACAGGGATTTAACGATTTCTGCTATTTACCGCTGGTAGAAAAGTGTAATTTCAGCTAGTTTGACAAATCTGTTGTTGTGATGAGATCTCACGCGAGATCTCTCTTTTTTTTGCCTGAATGATGTCGGACCCGCAAGGGGCACCAGTACCCTCAAGGGGCACAAGTACCCGCAGGGGGCACAAGTACCCGCAGGGATGCAGTTACCCGCTGGGGCACGAGCAATCCCTGCGGGGCCAAGACACCTTATTATTTATCTGACAGGAATCAGGCGATAGTTGATCGCGGGCTTTTGCCCGGCTGAGGAGGTTGTATTTCATGGTTGAACGAGTACCAATGTCAAAAAATGGTCATGCCCGGCTGCGCGAAGAGCTGCTGCGTCTGCAAAGGGTTGACCGTCTTGAGGTGATCAAGTCCATTGAGGTGGCCCGGGGCCACGGAGACCTGAAGGAGAATGCGGAATACCATGCGGCCAAGGAGCGCCAGAGCCATATTGAGGGCCGTATTCTTGAGTTGAAGGATAAACTTGGTCGGGCGGAGGTCATCGACTGTTCGGCGGTCAATTGTACCAGGGCTGTATTCGGCGCCGTGGTGACAATTGAGGATCTGGATACCGGCCAGGAAATCGTCTATCAGCTTCTGGGGCCGGAAGAGGCGGATGTGAAAAAAGGCAGCATCTCCGTGCTGTCGCCGTGGGGAAAGGCGATGATCGGCAAAAGCATCGGCGATGAGTTCGAGGTGAAAACCCCCTCCGGTGTCAAAACGCTGGAAGTGATTGATATTGAATGCGGGCCTGAAGCATAGCAGGTATCCGGCAGGGGCTTTTGCAGAAAGGCCCCTGTTCCGGGGCCGGCGGATTGGGGAAAGAATCAGTGATTCCGCGTCACGATGCCGTGCAGAAAAATAGTGCTGATATGCTTGGCGGTTTCCTCAAGGCTATAGTGCGGTTTGGCGGATAAGGCCCACAGGCGGGACATCTCGTCAAGGGCTCCGAAAAAGGCCCTTTTCACTATGCCGGGCTTGATATCCGGGTGAAAATGGCCGGATTTCTGCCCTTTATGAATAATTTCTGAAATGATATCGACATATTCGATGAATTTGGTGTTGCGGTACTCTTTAATGAATTTGTTGCTCTGCCGCAGTTCCATCTGCAGCACTTCCACCAGTTCCTTCTGATCCTGCAGTAGGCTCAGATGGTGGATGGCATAAATTTCCAGCATTTTCAACGGATCGGTTTCATTCTCAAGCAGCAGCTTGACCTTGAGAATAATCTTGCCGATCTCACCTTGGCCTCTTTGGCAATGTCTGAAATTCTGGCATTGAAAAAACCTTTACGGGCAAAAACCTTTACCGCTGCCTGCGTGATTTTTTGGTGTTTATCTGAAACTCTCATCAGTAGAAATCTAACTCAGGTTGTAAAAAATTAATATGTGAAGTATACATGGGATTGTCTGTTGGAATTAAGTAAAATCAAACAGTTGCTTGTCGGTGTTTGACAGCTGAATCGATGGTGCGGACATTGTGAGGTAGTAATCGGTAAGAAAATTCACTATTGCACGAAATCGAAATTGTGTATTTATTATGAATAATGATTCATTTTTGTACCATATGATAGAGAGTGAGTCGCACTCTGTCAAGGGTAAAATGATGATTTTTGTCTGCGGCGCACGTTTTTGTAAACTTTTTTGCTGTCTTGACAGGATGGGCGGAAGACTGGTTAATGTGTCGCGGCACGATGCCTGTATCACCATTCACCAATGAATCCATCATGATGGCGTTGCAAAAACTCCGATCTGCTGCGTTGTTGAAAAAAAGACTTTTACCAAGCCATCAATCATCCCGCGGCTGAAAATAAGGAGAGAGGATACCATGAACATTCTGGTCGTTGGTTCAGGAGGAAGGGAGCATGCCCTGGTCTGGAAGCTGGCCCAGAGCAGCAAGGCGAAAAATATTTTCTGTGCGCCCGGCAATGCGGGCATAGCTTCCATGGCGGCCTGTGTCGATATCGATGCCACGGACGTGGACGGCCTGCTGGCTTTTGCCCGCAAAGAAAAAATTGATCTGACCGTGGTCGGACCTGAATCGTCCCTCACTGTTGGCATTGTGGATCGTTTCAGGGAAAACGGCCTGCGTATTTTCGGCCCGGACAGCAGGGCGGCAATCCTTGAAGGCAGCAAGGTGTTCACCAAGACGCTCATGGAAAAATATGCCATTCCGTCCGGCTTTTTCAAGGTGTTCTCCGACCGGGATCAGGCCCTGGCCTATCTGGACGAGGTGGGCGCCCCGGTGGTGGTGAAGGCGGATGGCCTGGCCGCGGGCAAAGGGGTCATTGTCGCGGAAAATATTGCCGAAGCCCGGGCCGCTGTTGAGCTGATCATGGCGGACAAGGCCTTCGGCGAGGCGGGCAGCAGGGTGGTGATCGAGGAATTTCTGGCCGGCGAGGAGGCGTCCTTTATTGCTTTTACCGATGGGAAAACAGTGCTCCCCCTGCCGACTTCCCAGGACCACAAGGCGATATTTGATGACGACCGGGGTCCCAACACCGGCGGCATGGGCGCCTATTCCCCCGCCCCGGTGGTGACGCCGGAACTGCACCGGCAGGTCATGGAGACGGTCATGCTGCCCACGGTGCGGGCCATGGCGGCGGAAGGGCGGCCATATAAAGGCATGCTGTACGCCGGCCTGATGATTGACAAGGGCCGGGCCAAGGTGCTGGAATTTAATTGCCGGTTCGGCGATCCCGAGGCCCAGCCTCTGCTCATGCGTTTGAAAAACGATCTCATCGACGTCTTTGCCGCGGTGATCGACGAGAGGCTCGCCGAGATAACGCTCGATATCGATCCCCGGCCCGCGGTCTGCGTGGTCATGGCTTCCGGCGGTTATCCCGGCGCCTACGAAAAGGGCAAAACGATCCATGGCCTTGACCTGGCCTCCCGGCAGGGAGACGTGGTGGTCTTTCATGCCGGCACGGGATTTGCCGGCGGCGGCTTTATCAACACCGGCGGTCGGGTCCTCGGCGTGACCGCGGTCGGCGCGACGCTGCAGGCCGCGATCAACAGGGCCTATGAAGCGGTGCGGCTCATTTCCTGGGAAAATTGTTATTTCCGCACCGATATCGGCCGCAAAGCCCTGCGCCGCGAACAGAGAATCGCCCGGGTCGGCATTGTCATGGGCAGTGATTCCGATCTGCCGGTGATGAAGGCGGCGGCCGATTTTCTGCGGGAAATCGGCATCGGCTGCGAGATGACGGTGGCCTCCGCCCATCGCACCCCCGCCCGGGCCGCCGAATATGCCGCCTCGGCCCGCAGCAGGGGGCTCAAGGTCATCATTGCCGGGGCGGGCATGGCGGCGCATCTGGCCGGTGTGCTTGCCGCCCATACGACCCTGCCGGTGATCGGCGTGCCGATCGATGCCTCGCCCCTGAACGGCCTTGACGCCCTGCTGTCCACCGTGCAGATGCCGCCGGGCATACCGGTGGCCACCATGGCCATCGGCAAGGCGGGCGCGAAGAATGCCGCCATTCTCGCCAGTCAGATCCTGGCCGTGGCCGATGACGGCCTGGCCGGCAAACTGCAGGAGTTCAAGGAGGAGATGGCCCGCCAGGTTGAAGAAAAAGCCTTGACGATCGCCGGCTGACGGCTGGACTTGGAAAACTGAAAATTAACCACAGAGAGCACAGAGCCCACAGAGAGTAAGGGCGGTCGGCATTAGAACCGTAAACCGGCAACTGCAAACTCTTCGTGATCGCAGCAGAATGACTCAGAAGAAGAGAACTTTGGGAAAATGGCTGAAAGTCGATGGTAATATGACCGCGGCAAGAGAGCTGAAAGACGATGATGCCGGGCCGGGGTTGCTGCTGCCGCCCGGCACATTGCGGGATGCCCTGGATGTTATCCGCCGGGGCGGTGTGGTGGCCATCCCCACGGAAACCTATTATGGCCTGGCGGTTGACCCCTTTAACCGAGATGCGGTGGCCCGGCTTTTTGCCCTGAAAAAACGATCAGCCGCCAAACCGCTTCTCACCCTGATTCCCGGCCGGCAACATCTGGCCCTGCTCACCGCCGCCATCCCGCCGGTTTATCCACCGCTGATGGATTTCTGGCCCGGCCCCCTCACCCTTGTCTTTCAGGCCCGCCTCACCTTGTCACCTCTGGTTACCGGCGGCACCGGCACAGTGGGCGCCAGAATTTCCTCCCACCCGGTGGCGCAGCTGCTGGTCCGCGCTCTGGACCAGCCGGTAACCGCCACCAGCGCCAACATCTCCGGCCATGCCGCCGCCGTTACCGCTGACGAGGTCAGGGCCGCATTCGGCGGGAGCATCGATCTGGTGATCGACGGGGGCAGGACACCCGGCGGCATGGGATCAACCCTGGTGGGCGTGCGGGATGGCCGGCTGCTGCTTATTCGGGCCGGCGTCATTGATTTTGAGAAAATAAAGGAAAAGGCGGTGCAGGGAATTGAATAATCAAACCGGTTCCTGCTATTGTTATTAAATATTACTTCAGAACTCCTTGATGTCGTGAGGGGGGGAACCTGAAGTGCCTAGAGTGCCTAAAGTGCGCTAAAATACTTAAAGTTAAAGGTGTTGTCTGACCAGAAAGTGCCGAAACTTTAGGCGCTTAAGGCACTTTAAGTACTTTAGGCATTCTACTGGCAACAGGCCGGAATCCGAGATAGTGCTTAACTCTCTGAGATTACGTCACGACATCAGGAGTTCTGAACTTGGAGAACCGAGATTGCGGCGCAGGTGGGTAGTCTGGGCTATGACGCAAAACTTTGAGAGGCCGTCAGGAGTTGATCTATGGGGGAGTTGAAATGGGATCGTGCATTCGCGCTTGAACAGGCGTGTGATGATGAAAATCTGCTGGAGGAGCTGCTTGGTTTGTTTCATGAATCATCGGCCGAGGATCTGGACAGAATAAAGGAAGGCGCCAGGCAGGGCAATGCCGTGGGCATGGGTGATGCTTCGCACAGCATCAAGGGGGCGGCTGCCAGTCTGGGCATTGAGGGTATCCGGACGGTGGCCGCTGCCCTGGAAAAGGCGGGCCGTTCCGGTGATCTGGCTGGGGCGATGCGGATACTGCCCGATCTGGAGGCATTGCTGCAGCAGTTTAAGTCTTTGAATTGACCGCAGGAAGAGAAACTGCGAATGAACCACAGAGAGCACAGAGCCCACAGAGATAGATGACTGTTATTAAAAATATTATTGAACCGTAAACTATAAACCGGCAACTGTAAACTCTTCGTGATCGCAGCAAAAATACGCAGCAGAAGAGAACTTTTGGAAAACTGGCTGAAAGCCGATGGTAATCAGAAAAATATTTTCTCTGTGATCTCTGCGTGCTCTGTGGTGAAAGTAGTCTTTTTACGCATTTGTCAATAATTCAACCAATAAAGAATATGCCGTCAGCCCAGGACCTCGTCGATAAGTTTACAGATATCAAGACATTGCCGCACGTGGCCATCCGCGTCACGCAGATGGCCGGCTCCGACACCGCCACCATGCAGGATTTCGAGCAGGTGATCAAGCTTGATCCGGTGCTGGTCATCCGCCTGCTGCGGCTGGTGAACAGCCCTTATTTCGGCTTGAGCAGCCAGGTGGAATCCATTGCCAAGGCCGTGGTTTTTATCGGCATGAAGCATCTGCGCAACATTGTCGCCGTTGAAGGGTTGCGCAATTTTTTCACGGCCAAAGAAAAGGAAGCCGAATTTTCCCGGAAGAATCTCTGGGTGCACTCGGCCACGGTGGCCATCCTGGCCCAGATGATTTCCCGCCGCATTTTCGGGGAGGACGGGGAGGATGTCTTTCTGGCCGGCATTATCCACGACATCGGTCTGATCGTCGAGGACCAGCTGGTCGGCGAATCCCTGCGCCGGGTTTGCACCACGTATCTTGCTGCGGGCCAGCAGGAGATCATGACGGATATCGAGGACAATATCATCGGCACCAACCATGCGAAGGTGGGGCGGCTGCTGGCCGCTTCCTGGCATCTGCCGGAGGAGGTGGTCGAGGCTATCCGTTTCCATCACCGCGGTGACCGGGAATACCCCCTCCCCAGTGTGATCGGTATTCTGCAGCTCGCCGAATTCATGGCCTGCAAGATGAACTACGGGGTGGTGAACGACCGCTGCGATCCGCTTCCCCCCTATCTGAACACGCATCTGAAGAACAGGATGGCGGAATACAAGGTATTGCTCAAGGCCTTGCCGGCAGAGATGGCCAAGGCCAGAGAGCTGTATGATGCCGATCAAGAGAAATAATGGATGATCTGATAGCCAATGTGTTCGCCGGCCTGGCCGATGGCGATGAAGAGCTGCGTGATCTCCATGCCGTGCTGCAGGAGATTCTGCCGGAAGCCTCCCTGGTGCTTTATGGCGATAACGGGGCCGTAGTCGGTGCCCCTGCGCCCCGGCTTGCCGCGGATCTGCTTGACGTTGTCAGAAGCCAGGCCCTTGAGGCGGAAAGTTTCATCAGCATGCTTCTGCCTGACGACGGGTGGCTGCATGCCCTCCGGCTGCAGGATTATCAGGCCGTGCTGCTTATACAATCCGGAGAGCTTGGCGAGGACCTGGCCCGCAACAGTCACCTTGCCCTGCTGTATGACAATTCCGTCCGACTTGCCCTGCTGCGCTGTCAGTATCAGCAGTCGGTCATCGAGAACGAACAGCTCAGCCGCCGGATGGAGGTGGTCAGCAGCAAGCATACCAGACTGCTGGACGACAATCACCGCCAGTTCCTGCTGATCCGGGAGAAGGAAAAGGAATACGCCAAAAAACTGGAGAGCGAAATAGCCAGGCAGACGAAACAGCTGCGGGACGCCAATACCAGCCTGGAGGAGGCAAGTCGCTTGAAAAGCGATTTTCTGGCCAATATGAGCCATGAGCTGCGCACCCCCATGAACGCCATCATCGGCTTCAGCGGCCTCCTGGCCGAAACCGAACTGACCGGGGAGCAGCGGGAATTCGTCGAAACCATCGGCAGGGCCTCGGCAAGTCTGCTGGTGCTGATCAATGATATTCTTGATCTGGCCAAGATCGAGGCCGGCAAGCTTGAACTTGATCCCCGGCCGTTTCAGCTGGCAGGTCTCCTCAAGGGCGTTGAGGCCATGTTCCGGTCCCAGGCCGCGCGCAAGGGGAACAGGTTTTCCTGTCGGATTGATCCGGCAATCACCGGCAATTTCATCGGCGACGAGAACCGGATACGGCAGATACTGGTCAATCTGGCCGGCAACGCCATGAAATTTACCTGCAAGGGCGATATCGGCATCCGCGTCGAAAAGGTGCGGGAAGATGAGCGGTCCATGGATCTGCGTTTCGCCGTGAGCGATACGGGCATCGGCATTCCGGTGGAGCGGCAGAAGGCGATATTTGAAAAATTTACCCAGGCCGACGGCTCCACCACGCGCAAGTACGGCGGCACGGGACTCGGACTTGCCATCACCAGCCAGCTTGTCAGCCTGATGAACAGTGAAATTGAACTGGCCAGCATCCCGGGCCAGGGCAGCACCTTCGGTTTTGTCATTTCCCTGGCCAAGACCACGGAGGAGGCGGACAGTATGCCGGCGGCGCTTGCCGCGGAAAGCGCCGTACTTGCTGACAGCGCCCCCGAACGGACAATGGCGCAGCCGGTGCAGGAGGAAGTCTCTGCAGATCGGAAGAGCCCGCCGACGGATTGCAGGCCCTGGAAATGCTGCGGGACCACAGGTATGATTTTGTGCTGATGGATGTGCAGATGCCCAATATGGATGGCCATACGGCCACCCGCCGGATCCGGGAGATTGAAGCCGCGGCGGAAAAGGAGCGCTATGCGTCCCTTGCCGGCCGGACCTCTCCGCTTTACATTGTCGGACTCACGGCCCATGCGCGGAAAGAGGATGAACAGCATTGTTATGACGCGGGTATGGACGAATTTCTCACCAAGCCCATTATCAAGGACAAGCTTATGAAGCTGATAGACAGGTTAAGGCGGCGCAAGGTATGACGTCGAGAAAGGTCCGGGTGCTGGTGGTTGATGATACGGTCCTCTACCGCAAGGTATTAAGTGATGTGCTGGCCCTGCTGCCCGATGCCGAGGTGGTCGGCACGGCCGGCAACGGCAAGATCGCGCTGGCGAAAATCGAACAGCTCAAGCCCGACCTGCTGACCCTGGATGTGGAAATGCCGGAAATGGATGGCCTGGCCACCCTGCATGAACTGCAGCGGCGCAAATACGACGTGGCCGTGGTCATGGTGAGCGCCCATACCAGTGAAGGGGCCGCGGTCACCATGAAGGCCCTGGAAAGAGGAGCGTTCGATTTCATTGCCAAACCGGACGGCACTTCCCTGGAAAAAAACCGCGACTCCCTGCTGCGGCAGCTCCGGCCGGTTATCCAGACCGTATCCACCCGGAAACTGCTGCGTTCCACTTTTGCCACCTCTATCACGGCGAACTCCATGCGGAGCGCGGTGGCGACCGCCGAAGCGGCTGTCCTCGAAACCCGCAAGCCCCCGGAGCCGCCCCGCCCCGCCTCGGCCCCGCCGCAGGGCAGGGTCGCCATTGTCGCCATCGGTATTTCAACGGGCGGACCCAATGCCCTGGCTGAGGTGATTCCCCGGCTGCCCGCCAATCTGCGTGTGCCGGTGGTCATTGTCCAGCACATGCCGCCGGTCTTCACCAAGGCCCTGGCCGAGTCCCTGAACCAGAAGAGTCTGCTCAACGTGATTGAGGCCCAGGGTGATGAACGATTGGAGGCGGGCAAGGTGTATATCGCCCCGGGGGCGAAACAGATGAAGGTGGTGAAAAGGGCGGCGGGCGAGTATCTGCAGCTGACCGATGATCCGCCGGAAAATCATTGCCGGCCCGCCGCGGATTATCTTTTCCGTTCCGTTGCCGCCGTCTACGGCAACCGGGCCCTCGGCGTCATCATGACCGGCATGGGCTCGGACGGGGTGAAAGGATTGCAGCTGATGAAGGAGCAGGGCGCCCAGGTCATTGCCCAGGACGAGGCAACCTGCGTGGTGTTCGGCATGCCCATGGAGGCGATCAAGGCAGGTGTAACCGATGTGGTGATTCCGTTACCCCGGATTTCCTCGGAAATCACCAATCGGGTTAAATAATGAAAATAGCCCCGGACGAGTTGCAGCTGCTGGCCGGATTCGTCCATGACCGCAGCGGGATCGTGCTCGATTCCTCCAAGGCGTATCTGCTTGAATCAAGGCTTGCGCCGCTGGTCAGAGAAAAAAATATCGCTTCGTATCGGGATCTCTATACTCACGCCCTGCGCGATGCGGAACTGGCGAACCGCATCATTGACGCCATCAGCACCAATGAAACATCATTTTTCCGGGACCAGCGGCCTTTCGAGCTGCTGAAATTCAAGATTCTCCCTGATATCATCGATGCGCTCTCCTCCCGGCCGGGGCCGGCCGGGAAATCGCTCAACATCTGGAGCGCGGCCTGTTCCACCGGGCAGGAGGTCTATACCATTGCCGTAACCCTGCATGAGCTCCTGGGCAGCGCCATATCGCAATACCGCATCAAGATCATCGGCACGGATATCGCCGATTCGGCCATCGTCCAGTCGAGCCGCGGCGTCTATTCCCAGTTTGAGATCGGCCGCGGCTTTCCCCAGAACCTGCTGCGTAAATATTTTGTGGCGGACGGGACGAACTGGCGGGTCAGGGATGAATTGCGGGCCATGACCTTTTTCAGGAAAATAAACCTGCTGGAACCCTTCGGTTCCCTGGGCAAATTTGATATTGTTTTCTGCCGTAATGTGGCCATTTACTTCAGTCAACCCAATCGAAAATCGCTTTTCGAGCGCATCGCGGCCCAGCTGAATCCGCACGGCGCCCTGATTATCGGCTCCACCGAATCGCTGTTCGGCGTAACAGACCGCTACCTCCGCCGTGAGTACCACAATTCGGTTTTTTATTCGCTGAAGTAAGCCGGCCGGGCGGGATGCAATGCATGGGCCGCATCCGTAGGTCGGGTTAGCAGGTGTATCGCGTAACCCGACAAAGAGGCCTGCAGGGCAGGCCAACAACCAAAACCAAGCATGTGCACCACGTGAGTTCTCGTCGGGTTACGGCGATAAGGCCGCCTACCCGACCTACGGTCCCGTGGTGGAAAAATAATTACAGGAGTCCGCGGATTTTGTCGTGCAGGCCGTTTTTGAAACCGAGGGCCATGTCCGCCGGGACCATCAATGTGAAAATATCAGCATGGCCGGTCTTTTTCTCCGCACCGACGCGCCGTTGCCGGTCGGCACCAGGGGCAGAGTGCTGATTGTCCTCGAATGCGGGGAGGAACGTCTTGAGGTGCGGGCCGCCTGCCTGGTCAGCAGGGTTGTCGAGGCGGGAAGCGGCAGGTCCGCGGGGATGGGGTTGCAATATCTGAGTCTTGATCCTGACAGTTCTCTTGCTCTCTATAATGTGGTAAAGTACCAGGGTGGATTCAACAATCATGATCAGGAAAAAGGCAAATGATGGCACAACAGCTACAACTTGATGATTTTCTGTCGGAATTACGGCATGTGGTGGCGGAAAACGACATTATCAAAGGGACGATTCTGCTCAACCATTTTGACCAGCTGGAGACAAAGGGTCAGAACCAGTTTCTCTCCCTGCTGGCAAACTTACAGGGCGATATCGTCACAATTCTGCTGGCCAGGCTGCTGGTCAGTGAAAAAGAATATGCCATACCCAAGGCGGTTATCCGCAGTCTCCTCCTCGGCCGGGTGATGAAGAGTCCCCGACAGCTGCTGGAGCTGCTGCGCGATGATCAGCTCAGGCAGAAACAGATTTTTGTCGAGCTGGCCGGCGAAATTCAGTTTGAAGAGGCGGTACCGGTGCTGGCAGAGGTCCTCGCCTCCACCAGGGAGGACCTGGCGCTGATGAAGGCCTGTCTCATTGCCCTGGGCAATATCGGCAATCCGGCGCCGATCAACACCCTGAGCGATTTTCTCTATTCAGGCCACCGGGAGCTGGTTATCGCGGCCATCAACGCCCTGTCGAACATCGACACCCCGACATCGGTGCAGCGCCTGGTGGAACGCATGGGCACTGACAGCGATCTTGATATCATCATTATCGATGCCCTGGCCAGTCTGGAGGATAGCCTGGCTTTGGAGAAACTGAACCAGGAACTCGGTTCGCCGCATGCCTATATCAGAAATCATGTAAAAAGCCGGCTGGCCAGGATCGGCGCCAAGGCCATTCCCATGCTCATAGACAATCTGCGCAGCAGTGACGTTGACCGGCTGGTCCATTCCCTCAACGTGCTCGGTTATATCGGCGATGTCAGCGCCGTGCGCGCCGTGCGCAAGCTGCTGCACGAGGAGCCGGCGGATGCCAATGTCCGTTTTGCCGCTTATGAATCCCTGGGCATGATGCCGCTCGCCAAGGGCGCCTATGTGCTGGCCGAGGGACTGGCCGACCCGGTTGATCAGGTCCGTATTGCCGCGGCCAGGGCCATTGAGTGGAACTGCGACGATACCCTGATCGCCGGCATCAAGAATCTGGTAGGCCAGGGCGGCCGCGAAGCCGAACAGGTGGTTGATGCCTTTCTGCAGTCCGAATCCCGGAAGATCGTGTTCAGTGTCATTGATTTGGAGCTGTTTCGCGACCTGGCCGTGAAATTTCTGAACACCAAGGCCCATCCGGATGTAAAGAAACGCTACGAAGAGTTGTTCCGGGAAAAGGGCTATACCGACCTGGCCGACCGGCTGGTGGAAAAGAAACTCGGGGTGGAAGGGAAGAAGCTGCTGGTCTACGCGGTTGACGATTCAAGAATGATCCTCTCCATTTACAAAAATACCCTGTTCCAGCTCGGCATGGAGTCGCAGCTCTTTGAATTTCCCGCCATAGCCATTGAAAAGGCGGCGGCAAACAAGCCGGATGTGCTGCTTACCGATCTGAACATGCCGGAAATCACCGGCATCGAGTTGACCCGCCAGCTGCGGGCCCTCTATTCGCCGCAGGAGCTGCCGATCGTGATGGTGACCACCCAGAGCGAGAGCGCCGACCACCGGGAGGCCCATGAGGTGGGGGTGAACATGATACTGGCTAAGCCCTTTACCGCGGAGCAGGTGGGGGCGGCGATCAAAGAGGTGCTGCGGAAAAAATGAGGCAGGGGACCGGTAGAACCCAGGGGCGGGCATGCACCAGGGTGAGTCCGCAGCGATAATGAACCACAGAGAGCACAGAGTCCACAGAGATAACTAATTGTAATCAAAATATTTTCCTCTGTGACCTCTGTGAGCTCCGTGGTGAAAAGCGTCTTTTGGCGTTCATCAATTTTTACAACGTGAAAAAGAAGGTCGCGCCCTGCTCCGGCGCACTTTCGGCCCAGAGTCTGCCGTTGTGGCGCCGGACGATGCGATGGGCGATGGCAAGGCCGATGCCGATGCCGGGAAATTCCGATGCCGCATGGAAACGATTGAAGGGCATGAAGAGCGTGTCCGCGTATCGCATGTCAAAGCCCGCACCGTTGTCGCGCACGAAGAAAACCGTCCTGTCGTCCATCGTGACGCTACCGAATTCGATTCTCGCCCCTGCCTGCCTGCCCGTGAATTTCCAGGCATTGTGGAAAAGGTTTTCGAGTAGTACCTGCAGCATCGTCCCGTCGCCGTTGACTTTCAGCTTGTCGGCGATGATGAATTCGACCTGCCGGTCCGGCTGTTGTTTCCGCAGATCGTGGACAATGATCATCGCCAGGGAGCTGAGATCCACGGTCTTTTCATTCAGTTCCCCGCTCGTCAGCCGCGCCATGTTCAGCATGGCTTCGATGAGCTGGTTCATCCGGCGGCAGGCGGAGATCACCCGCAGCAGGTAATCCCTGCCCGTGGCGTCAAGGTTGTCGGCGTATTCTTCCTGCAGGGCCCGGGCAAATCCATCGATGCTGCGCAGCGGCGCCTTGAGGTCATGGGAAACGGTGTAGGAAAAGGATTCAAGTTCCCGGTTGACCGTCGCCAGTTCATAGGCGTGTTGCGCAAGTTTGGCGTGCGTCGTCCGCAACTCTTCCTCGGCCCGCCTGCGCTCGGTGATGTCGCGGCTGAAAATGGCAATCGCGCTGATTGCTCCCGTCTTGTCCTGCACAGGGTATATGCTGTGTTCGAAGATAATCTCCGCCCGCTCGTCTTCAAAGTAAACGGGTTTGCGGGTGCGGATCACCTCATTAACCATTTTTTGGCGCGATATTGCAAGACTGGCGGGGATCAAATCGGCTGCCTTTCTGCCCAGGATTTCATCGACGCTCATGCCGATCCGTCGGGCCGCGGTGGTGTTGGCGGAAAGGACGGTCCCGTCCAGCCCGAACAGCAGGATGGATTCGTCAGCAGCGTTGATGAGCGCGCTCAGCTTCAATTCGCTTTCACGCAATGCCTCCTCGGTCCGCTTGCGTTCCGTGATGTCGTTGAAATAGATGGCGATGCCGTCGCCGATCTTCACCGTCATGTTGCGGAACCAGCCGTCTATGCCCTCGGCCTGGTAATGCAACTCGTAGTCGTGGGGTTTGCCGGTCTCGACAACATGGACATAACGATCGAAGAGGTCGCTGCTGGCCTTGTTGCCCGGCAAAACTGCAAGCAGCCGCTGGCCGGTCAGCTCATCCGGGGAGCGGTGCAGGATCTGTCCGGCCTTTGGATTCACATACACCCAGCGAAAGTCGACAATGGCACCGCGCTCGTCCCGGACGGCGTCAAGAATGGTGAAGGCGTCCAACGACAATTCCTGCGCCACGCGAAACCTTTCCTCGCTTCTGCGCAGCGCTTCCTCGGCCCGCCGCAACTCCTCGTTCTGCTTTTCCAACTCAAGCCGGTGGAGCCCAAGGGCATGGGTGAGCCTTTTCAAGTCTTTTGCGGAAGCTTCCAGCGGCCTCTCTGGAGTTTCGCCAGCACCAGCAGGGTTTCCGCTTTCGTGCGATGAGCGGATCTTTTTCTTTTTTGCCGTCTTCATAGGCGGGACCGGAGATTTTTTTGTCATAACCAACGTCTTGTTCATGCAGGAGACGGTGTTTCAATCTTGTCCTACTGTCTTTATCATAAGATTGAAAAAAAAATTACACCATTCAATAATGATTATTTCTCGAAAACTGAAATTTACCAGAGCGCATCCGGAAATCACAGAGATAACTAACCGCAAAAATAAATAGTGCGCGGAAGTGGGCAGCGCCGGACTGTCGGCGAGTATGAAGGGCCGGAAGACGCACAGCGATCCCGGCCAGTTCGCGGGCTCCCTGTGAGGGGAAGGATTGCCGGCAGACAAGAGGGTTCCCGGGCAAAGTGCAGGGGGGGAATGGCCTCGAAGGTCAGTGGAAAAATGCGGCCTTATGCCGGAAGAAAACAATGAAGAAGGTCGTTGCAGTCGAGATTCTCCCTTGGGATGGCCTCCTGGTCCCGCCGGGCTTCATTTCTTCTGCTGATGGTTCTGCATAATGGCCTTATTGATGGCCTCGGCCTTGAACGGCTTGACGATATATCCCTGAATGCCGAGCTTGGCGCAGGCGATGACGTCATCCTTTTCATTGGCCGAGGTGACTATGATGATGGTTGTGGACTTGTCCCGGCAACCCTCCCTGATGGTTTTCAGGGTCTGGTAGCCGTTCATGACCGGCATATTCATATCAAGGAGAACAATGTCCGGCCGCCACGCCTTATACTCTTCCAGGGCCTGCTCCCCATCCGGGACGATTTTTTTTTCAAAGAGTTCATCTGACAGCTCTTTTCGGTAAAAGAGCTGCATGGGTTTGGAATCTTCGGCGATAAGCAGCTTCAACTTCGGCATGGAGCAGTTCCTTACGGGTTTGGTTTCGGCGGTGGGGGGGTGTTATTTATTGGGGTCCTATTACTTTATAATGGTTTCGGCAAATGTAAGTAAATGAAAAAAAACAACTTTATGCCACTGTGTGTTATCGCTGGACTGCAGCCGATCTCTTTTTCCGGTATATATTTTTTACTTCGGTTTGCAAGTTATGATAATCTT
The DNA here is from genome assembly GCA_016208225.1 of Deltaproteobacteria bacterium. GTDB lineage: Bacteria > Desulfobacterota > Desulfobulbia > Desulfobulbales > SURF-16 > SURF-16. The sequence continues at coordinate 23,388 of JACQYM010000041.1, forward strand.
TCTAAAGTACTACATTGTATGGCTGGTGCGGACCGGTGGGGCCGGGAGCGACACCGGAAAGGGTGCGGAGGGCTATTGTATTTGTCTTTCAGCGTTGTCGTGTGCTAGACTTTAACAATCCGGTTTCGGCCGTATCTGCCCGGATTCCTCTGCCATGGCTTATTGCCGTTGCAGGAGAGGGCGTAACCAGGAGCGGACAGCAGATAATGGATACGAATACACTGTGTAATCTTCGCAAGTTCCTGGTTCCTGAAATTGTTTACGGGGAAGGAGCCCTTGAACTGGCCGGCCGCCATGCCGTCAACTTTGGCGGGACCAAAGTCCTGATCGTAACCGATCCCGGAGTTCAGGAGACGGGATGGGCGGCGCAGGTTGAGGAAAGTCTGCAGGTATCCGGTATCCCGTATGCCACATTCAGTAATGTCACGCCCAATCCCAAGGACTTCGAGGTCATGGAAGGCGTTGATGTTTACAGGGCTGAAAAGTGTGATCTGATCATCGCCGTCGGCGGGGGGAGCCCCATGGACTGTGCCAAGGGCATCGGCGTGGTGGCGGGCAATCCCGGGCACATCACTGATTTCGAGGGGGTGGACGAGGTGCTTCACCCCGGTCCGCCGCTTATTTTTATTCCCACCACCGCCGGAACGTCGGCCGACGTGTCCCAGTTTGCCATTATCACCAATACCGTCCGCAAGGCAAAAATCGCCATTATCAGTAAGATGGTTATTCCCGACATCGCCCTGGTCGATCCGAAAACAACGGTGACCATGGCGCCGGCGCTGACCGCCGCCACCGGGATGGATGCCCTCTGTCATGCCTTCGAGGCCTTTGTATCGACTGCTTCCTCGCCGCTTACCGACATGTCCGCCCTGGCAGCAGTGCGGCTGATCGTGGATAACCTGATTTGCGCCTACCATGAACCCGCCAACATGACCTGCCGGAACAACATGATGATGGCCAGTCTGATGGCCGGGCTCTCTTTCTCAAATGCCAGCCTCGGGTTGGTCCATGCCATGGCGCACAGCCTGGGCGGGTGTCTGGGTCTGGCGCACGGCGAATGCAATGCCATGCTGCTGGAACATGTCGTTCGTTATAACTATGCGGTGAGCGCTGAAAAATATGACCAGCTGGCAAAGGTGATGGGGGTCGCTGTCGAGGCGGATGCCCCGGACAAGTCCGCCGCCCTGACTGACCGGTTGGCTGCAATGCGCAGCCGGCTTGGCATTACCCAACGGCTCAGCGGCATGGGCGTTTTGCTGTCCGATATCCCGCGTCTGGCGGAAAATGCCTGCAAGGATCCGTGCCTGGCCACCAATCCGCGCCCTGCGGCGGCCGATGATATTGAAAGGATATATCGGCGCATCTACGAATAATTGCCGGCTGCGAATAAGTCTTTTTCGCCACAGAGCACACGGTAGGGAGCGGCATGTGTAACTCCCTCCTCTTCAAGGGGAGGGCAGGGGTGTGGATGGGTCAGTTTTTTCGAGTTCGTCAATAATTTGACCGCGAATGTGAA
>JACQYM010000042.1 GCA_016208225.1 Deltaproteobacteria bacterium
CCGTGCTGTTCGGGGGCAAGGAGCGCGAGCTGCTGCTCGAAAATCTGACTGCCTTTGACGTACTGATCTGCAGTTACGGTCTCCTGCAGCAGGAAAACAAACTCCTTTCCGCCCGGAAGTGGCAGGTCATCGTGCTCGACGAGGCACAGGCCATCAAAAACATCGCCACCAAACGCTCCAGGGCAGCCATGGAACTGGACGGCAACTTTAAAATGATCACCACCGGCACCCCCATTGAAAACCACCTGGGAGAACTCTGGAATCTGTTCAACTTCATCAACCCGGGGCTGCTCGGCTCCCTTGAGCAGTTCAACCAGCGCTACGCCCAGCCGATTGAAAAAGACAAGGACCAGAACGCCAGGAAAAAATTAAAGAAACTGATCCAGCCCTTTATTCTGCGCCGGTTGAAAAGCCAGGTATTGGAGGAACTGCCGCCGCGCACCGAGGTCATTCTGCAGGTCGACATGAGTCCTGATGAAAAGGCCTTCTACGAGGCACTGCGCATCCGCGCCCTTGAAAAAATCGAACGCCAGGACGCGCAGCCGAACCGCAGGCAGATGCAGATCCTGGCCGAGATCATGCGGCTCAGGCAGGCGTGCTGCAATCCCAGACTGGTGCAGCCCGATACAACCATTCAAAGCTCCAAGCTGGAACTTTTCGGTACGATCATTACCGAACTCATGGAAAACCGGCATAAGGCCCTGGTTTTCAGCCAGTTTGCCCGGCACTTGAAAATCCTCCGGGAATTTCTCGATGAGCGCCATATCACGTACAAATATTTGGACGGCGCAACCCCGGCCCAGAAACGCCAGGATCAGGTTGCCGGCTTCCAGGCCGGGGAGGCGGATCTCTTTCTCATCAGCCTGAAAGCAGGGGGGCTGGGCTTGAACCTTACCGCTGCCGATTATGTGATCCATATGGACCCATGGTGGAATCCGGCTGTGGAAGACCAGGCGTCGGACCGGGCCCATCGCATCGGCCAGACCCACCCTGTCACGGTGTACCGGCTGGTGACAAAAAACTCCATTGAGGAAAAGATCCTCCGGCTGCACCAGAACAAACGCGAACTGGCGGACAGCCTGCTGCAGGGCAGCGACATGAGCCATAAGCTGCAGGCCGAGGATCTCCTGCTCCTTTTACAGGGCGATTGACGGACAGGGCAGGTCAAGGGCAAATCATCATTGACATTGCCGCAAGGACGGATCTATTGTTTATGTATAAAACAACCGTTCGAGGCGCACAGGGTCGCTGAAGAGACACGGGGCAGATGACACACCTTAACCTCAACTCTGCGCTTTGTCTTGTGCCTTATGCCTTGTGCCTTCTCAGGGGAGAGTGATGATGAAACGAATCGTTCTGTGCTTCCTTTTTCTGATAATTTCCTGCCTGCCGCCGGCAACCCGGGCCGCGGATCAAGCACGGCCGCTCACCGCCGCCGAAGTGACCAGGATTGTGGCGGACAGAACTTTCATGATGATTTATACCAGCGAAAAAAGGGAAAACCACCACATCTACTTTGCCCGGGACGGCAGATACACCATCCTTTTCCCGGGAGGCAAGGTCAGATCATCCGACACCTGGAAGGTAGAGACAAATGATAACTTCTGCCTGCGCCGCGCCCTCCGCTCAGGAGGGGATACCCGATATATCACCAAATGCGGCCCGGTTACCCTGGCCGGTCCCAATGCCCTTAACCTGCACGATGACAAGGGCCAACTGATCTACACCCTGCAATTCCTCGGCAACGGCAACCTCCTTGACCAGTTCGTCAAGTAGTTGCCCTCTTCTCCCCTCGGACCGGTCCTGTCGGGCCGAGACATGCATAGCGTTTCCCCTTCGCCATGCCCCGCCCCCGTGTATCAGAGTCTCTTGAAATTACCCATCAAATGTTTTACTAACTTCATGCACGCGGCAGGATATAAAGAAAGTAATTACCCAGAAGTCAGAATCCAGGGGTCAGACTCCAGAATGCCAAGTGGTGGGTGTCTCGGATAGCTCCAAAAACAATATGCAGACAGGAGAACGGCCATGGGAAATCCCGTTGGCACCTATACCATCAGGAGAAGGCTCATTTACATCACCATGCTGTTTTTCGGCTTCGGCGCCTTTATGATCCCCAATTACTCCTGGCAGATAATCTCCCTGGAAAAAAAGTTGAAAGCCCTGGAGAATTTCCATAACCTCTACGATGATGTTTTGGAGCTGCGGCGGCAAGGTCGATGTCGCCCTGCTGGCGGATGATATTCTGGAAGTAACGGAAAAACAGGAATTCCATGATCTCCTCTCCTCTTTGCGGCAATACAAGGAAATATTCAAAAAATACAGCTATTCGGCAAAGATAGACTCAGACGCCGTCCGAGCCCACGGCAAGGCCATGGTGGATTTCACCAAGAACCTTCTCGGCCGCAAGCAGGCCGCCATTTCCGCTGATCTCAAATGGATCCATTACAGCTTCGTCGCCATAACCGGCGTCTTTTTCTTTCTCATGGTATTCTTCTTCAAGCTGCAGGTCCGAAACGTGCTGAACCGCCTCGCTTTCGTGCAGAAGGCGACCCGTGACGTGATCACGGACAAGTTTACCCCCATCGTTGACAACGCCAAGAAGAAAGACGAAGTGTCGGAGCTGATCCTGGCCTTTAACAAGATGATTACCGAACTCGATGCCAGAAAGGAACAGCTGGTGCAATCCCGCAAGCTGGCCGCCATCGGCACCTTCTCCTCCGGTATCGCCCATGAGCTCAACAATCCGTTGAACAACATCTCCCTCTCGGCGGACATGCTGCGGGAAGAATATTCCTCTCTCCCCGAATCCGAGGCCATGGAGATCATCGGCGATATCATCGCCCAGACCGAGCGCGCCTCCCTGGTTGTCAGGAACCTCCTTGATTTTTCCAGGGAAAAGGCCCCCTCTTCAGCACCCCTCAACATCAAGGAAGTGGTGGACAACACCCATAAGCTCATCGCCAACCAGCTGATGATCAGCGCCATCTGGTTTGAAAATTATATTCACGATAATCTGCCCCCCATCATGGGCGACATGCAGAAACTGCAGCAGGTATTTATCAATCTGTTCGTCAACTCCATCCAGGCCATGCCGCAGGGAGGGCTCATCTACGTTGACGCCCAGGTCGTACCGGAGGGTTATCTCAGGATCATCGTCAACGATACGGGGCCGGGCATCCCGCCGGACATCATCGGCCACATCTTTGATCCTTTCTACACCACCAAGGAGGTCGGGGCCGGCACCGGCCTTGGCCTTTCCATTGTTTATGGTATAATAAAAAAACATGGCGGCTACATTGAAGTGAAGAGTACCCTGAACGTCGGCACAACATTTTCAATCTATCTGCCCATCGTCGGAAATGAGATAACCGCTCAGGCTGGCTAGACTAATTCGACTGCAAGCTGTCAGGGGAAAAGCATCCGGGCCGAAGCGGGCGCATGCGGTAATTTTCCATCACCAGCAGCCTGAAGACCGAAAGACTATCGCCTGAACAATGACCAAATGAGCCCAACCAAGCCGGGACGCCACAATGAGAGTCGCCATAATTGATGATGAGGAAATAGCCTGCCGCCATATCAAACGGGTTCTTGACGAGGAAGGGTTCGAGACCGAATGCTTTCTGGACGGCCGCTCCTTCCTCCAGACAGTTGACCGGGAACATTTTCAGATCGTTTTCATCGATCTGCAGCTGCCGGACATGAGCGGCCTGGAAATTCTCTCCCAGCTCAAGAAGCGGTTTGAAGATATGGAGGCGATCATCATCACCGGCCATGCCTCGATTGACACGGCGATTGATGCGATCAAGGGCGGGGCATTCCATTACATCACCAAACCGTTCAAGCGCCATGACGTGCGTCTGCTGGCCAGAAGCGCCAGGGAAAAGATCGAACTGCGGGAAGAGAACCGCTCCCTGCGGCAGGCCCTTGGCAAGGGCGGAACCATTACCGGCTTTGTCGGCTCGAGCCCTGCCATGCAGGAGGCCTTCGGCCTGATCAAAAAAGTCGCCATGGTCAACTGCAACGTGCTGCTGCAGGCGGAAACCGGTACCGGCAAACAGATGGCGGCCCGGGCCATCCACTCCCTGAGCCCGCGAAAGAACAGCCCCTTTGTCGCTTTCAACTGCGGCGGCTTTGCCGAAGAACTCATCGCCAGTGAGCTGTTCGGCCACGAGAAGGGCGCCTATACCGGCGCCACGGCCACCAAGATCGGCCTGCTCGAATCCGCTGCCGGCGGCACCGTATTTCTGGACGAGATAGGCGAGATGCCGCTTTCCATGCAGGTCAAGCTGCTGCATGTCCTGCAGGAAAGACAGATTTTCAGGGTGGGGGGCACCAAGGCCATTGATCTTGACATCCGCATCGTTGCCGCGACCAACAAGGAGCTGAAAAAAGAGGTTGAGACCGGCACATTCAGGGAGGACCTCTATTACCGCCTGAATGTGGTTACCATCCGCCTGCCCAAACTCACCGAGAGAAAGGACGACATCCCGCTGCTTGTTTCCCATTTTATCGAAAAATTCAGCCTGGCCTTCAACAAGGAAACACGGCAGATTTCCCCCCAGGCCCTCGATATTCTGATGCACTATAATTATCCCGGTAATGTCCGGGAACTGGAAAACATCATCCAACGGGCCGTGGCGCTGGCCGAAGGTGAGAGCATCCGGGTGAGGGACATGCCGGCCGATCTCCGCAAGCTGGCCTTTACCACCCTCGAAGGCGAAGACCTGCTCTCCCTCGAAAAGGTGGAGAAACAGCATATCGCCAAGGTCCTTGATATCACCGGCAACAACCGCAAGCTGACCAGTGAGATCCTCGGCATTCGCCTCACCACCCTGTGGCGGCGCATGAAACAATACGGCCTCGGCAAGAAATCATAAAAAAGGTGGATCGTCTGTAGGGGT
>JACQYM010000043.1 GCA_016208225.1 Deltaproteobacteria bacterium
CAGCCGGCAGCCCTCATCCCTTGATATCAAGCAGGCTGCCCAGCATATCGTCAGACAGCTGCATGACTTTCAGATTTGCCTGATAAAAACGGCTGTTGAGCATGGCCTGCGGTATCTCCTCCGCTATTTCCACATTGGACTTTTCCACCAGTTCTTCTCCAGCCGGCCCCGGTTGCGACACCAGCGGTCCCGGCGTCTCCACCCTGCTCACCTGGGGCTGCACCGTGCCCGCCACATCCGACTCAATGGTCACCCGCGTCTTTTTATAACCATCGGTATTCACATTGGCGGTGTTCGCAGCCACCGACTCCTGCTTTCTGGCAAAGGCGGTGAGAGCGGAAAGAGATGAATTCATTGCGGAAATCATGGCAGCCTCCTGGAAAATGCCGGCATCGGCAATCTGGAAAAAGGCGGTAACAGAAAGACCACATTGTAAAAATATTTTACAATATGGCTGGCGAAAAAATCAATTCTTTTTATTCTTGCTCTTCCTCATTCGTTATTTTCTGCAGATAGCCGCACTGCTCGTTCGGACATTTGACATGCAGTCCCTGCTTTTTATTTTCCTTCTCCAGCAGATAGGGGGAATGGCAATCAGGACACGGTCTGTTTATCGGTTTGTCCCAGATGGCAAAGGTGCATTTGGGGTAATTGCTGCAGCTGTAAAAACCTTTCCCTTTTTCGAAATTTTCTTAATCAGTTCACCGCCGCATCCCTGCTGCGGACAATGCACTCCTGATTTTTCCGCCTGAATATGCTTACACTTCGGATACCCAGAACAAGCAAGGAACCTGCCATACCGGCCATTTTTATAGACCAGCGGCTGCCCGCATTTTTCACAGGTTTCACCTGACGCCACAAGCTCCTCTTTTTCCAGGGGCACGATATGGCCCGCCTCATCCTTGGTAAAATCCTGGGTATTCTTGCATGCCGGGTAATTTTCACAGGCCAGGAACTCCCCGTTCCGCCCCCATTTGATCACCATGACCCCGCCGCACAGCTTGCATTTGACATCCGTCGGCACCGCGGTGCGCTTGACCGATTTCATTTCTTCTTTCGCCAGATCAAGGGCCTGGCGAAATGGGCCATAAAACTCCTGCAGGATCCGCAGCCAGGCGACCGCCCCCTCCTCCACCCGGTCCAGATTCTGCTCCATGGAGGCGGTGAATTCCGTGTTCATGATGGCGGGAAAATGTCTGACCAGCAGTTCATTTACCAGTTTGCCGAGATCCGTCGGAAAAAACTTCCGCTGCTCCAGCTGCACATATTCCTTTTCCTGGATGGTGGACAAAATGGCGGCGTAGGTGCTCGGCCGGCCCACCCCGTTTTCCTCCAGGGCCTTGACCAGGGTTGCTTCGGTATAGCGGGGAGGGGGCTGGGTAAAATGCTGTTTCGGTTCCAGCTGCAGCAGCTCGACCGCCTTCCCCTCCCGCAGGTCCGGCAGGATAACATCTTTGTCCGGATCGGCCTGCTGGCCATGATTGTCATCCCCCGCTTCCACATAAAGGGACATGAAGCCGAGAAAACGGATGATTGACCCGACAGCCTTGAAACCAAAGCGGCCCGCCTGAATGGATACCGAGGTCTGGTCATAAATGGCCGGCGCCATCTGGCAGGCCACGAATCTTTTCCAGACCAGGGTATAAAGGGACAGCATATCCTTCTCCAGAAAGGGCGCGACACTCTCCGGCGTTTTGGTGACATCCGTCGGCCGAATCGCCTCATGGGCATCCTGGGCGGACTTTTTTGCCCGATAAATATTTGCCTTGGCCGGCAGAAACTGACCGCCGTAGGTCGCGGCGATATAGTCACGCACCTGCCCCAAAGCCTCGTCGTTGATGCGCGTCGAATCAGTACGCATGTAGGTGATCAGACCGGTGGGGCCATCCGGGCCGATGGCAATACCCTCATAGAGACGCTGGGCCAGCATCATGGTTTTTTTCGCGGAAAAGCGCAGTTTTCTGTTGGCCTCGATCTGCAGACTGCTGGTAATGAAGGGCGGGCTCGGGTTGCGCCTGGTTTTTTTCTTGCTGACCTTGTCAACGACAAAGGGGCAATCCCGTAACTCGGCTACAATGGCCCTGGCCTGCGCCTCATCGCCGATACAGTTATCTTTTTTATTGGTCAGCTTCCGGCCATCCACCTGCTCCAGCTGGGCCAGAAACGATGGCGGCCCGTCCTGCTGCAGGGCAGCGGTTATCGACCAGTACTCCACTTCAATGAAATCATGAATCTCCTGCTCCCGCTCGCAGACCATGCGGACCGCCACCGACTGTACCCGCCCGGCGCTCAGCCCCCGGCGCACCTTGTCCCACAGCAGCGGTGATATCTGATAGCCCACCAGCCTGTCCAGGATGCGCCTCGCCTGCTGCGCCTCGAATTTATTCAGGTCTATCTCGGTGGCATTCTCGATGGCGGCCAGAATGGCCTTTTTGGTCAACTCGTGAAACAGCACACGCTTCACCGGTTTGTCCGCCGCATCAATGGTCGTGGCGATATGCCAGGCGATGGCCTCGCCTTCCCGGTCCGGGTCAGGGGCGAGAAATATCTCGTCAGCCTTCTGGGCCGCGCTTTTCAGCTCGCTGATAATTTTGCTCTTGCCGCGGATCGTCACATATTTCGGCTGAAAATCATGCTCAACATCAACGCCCAGCGTCTTCTCCGGCAGGTCGCGGATGTGGCCGACCGACGCCTTGACGGTGAAAGATTTTCCGAGATATCTCTGCAGGGTGCGCGCCTTGGCAGGCGACTCAACTATTATTAATGATTTCGACATAGGTAATGAACGTTTAAAAATAAAAAAGGTGTCCGGCGATCAGCCATTCTTTTTCTGGTATTGATTGCCGGGCTGGGATTCGACCACGCCCTTCAGTTCCAGCATCAGCAGCAGTTCACTCACCTTCTGCACTGTCATGCCGCATCTGCGGGTAATTTCATCTATGGTCTGGGGGTAGACATCCAGCAGGGCAAAAAGTTCTTCCTCCGCCGCGCTCAACGAGACCATTGCCCGGCCCGGCCGGTCCGCTTCCGGGCCAGGCTGAAACGCAGGTGCAAAAGAGAGCTCCTCAACAATATCATCCACGGAGTGCACGAGCTTTGCCCCATCCTGCAACAGCCGGTGGGTCCCTTCACTCTTGCACGAATCGATGCGGCCGGGGATGGCAAAAACCTCCCGCCCCTGGTCCAGGGCAAATCCCGCCGTGATCAGGGAGCCGGATTTGCGGGCCGCTTCCACTACAATAACTCCCAGCGAAAGCCCGCTGATGATGCGATTGCGCGCCGGGAAGCGAAACGGCTCGGGCAGGGTGCCAAGGGGGTATTCGCTGACCATGGCGCCCTGGGCGGCAATTTCCGCATAAAGACTTCTGTTCTGCGGGGGATAGACCACATCGAGGCCGCAGCCGAGCACCGCGACCGTGGCGCCGCCTGCCTGCAGGGCGCCCGCATGGGCCGCGGCATCAATGCCGAGCGCCAGGCCGCTCACCACGGTGAAGCCGCGCCGGCAGAGCCGGCCGGCCAGATCGTGGGCGATCTGGCGGCCGTAGACCGTTGCCGCTCTGGCCCCGACCATGGCCAGGCAGCCGTTGTGCAGCAGGTCAACCTTGCCTCTGGCATAGAGCAGAATCGGCGGGTCGTCGATGTTGCGCAACAGCTCCGGATAGGATTCCTGCTTTCTGGTGAGAATCGTGATTCCCAAACCGGCGGCCCGCTCCAGTTCCTGTTCGGCGGCGGCCCGCAGTTTTTCCCGGTCAATGGCAGCAATGACGTCCGCCCTGATCCCGGGGACCCGGCGGCGGATCACTTCCTGATCCGTGCCCAATACCTCCCCGGGGTCGGCAAACACCTCAAGCAGTTTGTTCCAGGTCCTTACCCCCAGCCCGGGGGTCAGCGAGAGAGCCAGCCAATCGATCAATTCATTCACAGAATCGGCACTTATTCCTTGATAAAACTTTCCAGATGTTTTTTGCGGTTCGGGTGCTTCAGTTTTTTCAGCGCCTTGGCTTCAATCTGCCGGATTCTTTCCCTGGTCACGGAAAAGGTCTTGCCCACCTCTTCCAGGGTCAGATCCTTTTCCGTGTCAATGCCGAACCGCATGCGCAGCACACTCTCCTCCCTCTCCGTCAGCGAGCCGAGCACCTTTCTCAGCTGCTGGCGCAGATTGTCCCGGATGGTGGCATCATGGGGGGAAACAGCATCCACATCTTCGATAAAATCAGTCAGATTACTTTCATCATCATTGCCGATGGGGGTGTAGAGCGAGATCGGCTCCTTGCAGATCTTCAGAATATTGCGCACCTTATCCAGATCAACATCCAGCCGTTCGGATATCTCTTCCGGTGTCGGTTCCCGCCCCTCATCGCGCAGGAACTCCTTGGAACCCTTCAGCAGGCGGTTGATGGTATCGATCATATGGACCGGGATGCGGATGGTGCGTCCCTGGTCGGCAATCGCCCGGTTGATGGCCTGCCGGATCCACCACGTGGCATAGGTGCTGAACTTGAATCCGCGGCGGTATTCAAATTTTTCCACCGCCTTCATCAGGCCGATATTGCCCTCCTGAATCAGGTCAAGCAGCTGCAGGCCGCGATTCATATATTTTTTGGCCACGCTCACCACCAGGCGCAGGTTGGCGTGGGTCAGCTCTTTTTTGGCCTCACGGCTGACCTCCTCGCCGATGGCTATCTGCGCCAGCACCTGGCCAAGTGTTTCACGATCAATACCGTAATCCTCCTCCAGATTATAGATCATGGTATTGATTTTAGCGATGTTCTCCGGCTCGGCTTTCCGGCGGGCAACCAGCAATTCATACCTCTTTGCCAGCTTTTTAACCTCTGCCAGCCCTTCATTCAAATACTTGCTCTGCAGCAGATCCTCTTGAAAAAGAGATATAATGGAGTGGGTGGAGCGATCCATGCGCACCATAATGTTGACACCCGCCTCATGATCGACATCCGGCTCAAGCAGATCGGCCTGCAGGGCCGTGCGCTCCCGGTCGATACGCAGCGCCTCCGTGATCTGCCAGAGAAACTTTTCCCTGACCTTGTCGTTGTCCTTGTCGTTCAAACCCCGGAGCACATCGGTAATTTCGCAGTTCTGGCTGGTAAGTTCTTCCTGTATTTTTTTAAGTATTCCCAGGGAGAACCGGAAAGTCAGCAGGCCGTTCTGGATCTGTTGCTGACCTTTTTCAATTTTTTTGGCAATCTCTATCTCTTCGGCGGACGAGAGCAGCGAGACTGCCCCCATTTCCCGCAGATAGGCTTTCACCGGATCAATTTCCCGCATCATGGCGGCGGAAGTTTCGCCGAAACTGATCATGTCATCATCGCCGGGCGGGAACTCCTTCTCGTCCAGATCCCGGTCTTCCACCGCATCTTCGTCGCCAAACAAAAAGGTGAGATCGTCAGCGGGCTCTTCAAACTGAGTTTCCAGGGGCCCGAGGTCGCCCGCCGCAAAAAAATCGCCGCCCTCGGTTTCCATCAGTTCAGCTGCATCACTGCCCTCGGTTCCGTCATTTACAGCTTTTAATTTTTTTCTTTTTGCCACAAGAATTACTCCTGCCGGGGAAAGTATATCTTTTCAAGTGAATAAGATGAACTCGTCAAAATTCTTTTTTCCACCACAGAGCCCACAGAGATCACCGAGAATAATTTTTTATTACAGCCAGTTAACTCGGCGGGCTCTGTGCTCTCCGTGGTTAATTTTCAGTTTTTTAGCAACCGTAAAAAATGTTACTAGCATATTATGTATAAGAAACTTCGTCCATTTCTTTTTTCTTTTCCAGAAGTTCCATCAGCAATGCTTCATTGCCCGCTGCCTGCGCCTCATGAATCAGGCGCAGCAGCCGCGCCTTTCGACTCTGCCAGGCCTTTTTCCCCACCAGGGCGGTCAATTCGGCAATAATCGTCTCTTTCATCTCGCCGGAATAGGCCGGCGCCTCAAGAAGGAGCCGGGCCACCAGGGATTTTTCCTCACCCTCCAGGTTTTCGAGCAGCAGCTCGGTGCCGGCACCCTTCCCCTGCGGGTCAAGCTCCTGAAGATGCGTGAGGATGCGCCTGGCGCTCTCATGTTCATTGTCGGTCAGCTCTTCCAGGCCGGCGGCAAGAAAACGGGGCAGGGCCTCCGGGTAGATGAGCAGAAACTCAAGCAGCTTCTTGTAGTTCCTGGACAACTTGCCCACCGGTCCCGCGGGTTTGCCCTGTTTTACCGGCCGGGCCGGCGGGGGTTCGGCCACCGGTTCCGCACCGGGGGCAAGCAGTTCCTCCGGCCGCAGGCCAAGTTTATCACTAAAATGAGAAACAAACAGACTTTTTTGCAGCTTCCGGTTGCCGATGGCGGCAATGACAGGCTGCAGTTCCCTGACGATTCTGCCTTTCCCGGCAAGACTCAGACCATGCTCCCCCACCAGCCGGTCAAAGACAAACTCGGCAAGCTCCGTGGCCCCGGCCACCTTTTCCTCCAGCGCTTCCCTGCCGAAAGCAGTGACAAAGGTGTCAGGATCATGTTCTCCGGGCAGGATGACAATTCTGGCATCAAGCTGTTCCGTCAGGAAAAGGGGGACGGCCCGCATCGCCGCCTTCAGTCCGGCCGCATCGCCATCAAAAATCACCACCACTTCCGAGGCATAGCGCTTGATGATCTTTACCTGCTGCGCGGTCAGGGCCGTTCCCAGGGGGGCCACGACATGGTCCAGACCGTGACCAACCAGGGAGAGAAGATCAAAATTACCTTCCACCAGCAGGCAGCGGCCGGCGGCCCGGATGGCGGCCTTATTCTGATAAAGGCCGAAAAGGGTCTGGCTTTTATTAAAAACCTGGGTCTCCGGGCTGTTCAGATATTTCGGCTGGCCGTCGCCGAGGATCCGCCCCCCGAATCCGGCCACCTGGCCGTTTACCGAAAAAATGGGGAAGATGATCCGATCCCGGAAACGATCGTACACCTTGCCTGCCTCCTTCTGCACCAGCAGGCCGGCCGCAACCGCGATCTGCTGCTCCGCGCCCGTGTCAGCTAGGCTCCTGCCCAGAAAATCCCATCGCTCAGGGGCATAGCCCAGTTGAAAGCGGCTGATGATCTCCCGGGACATCCCCCTTTTCTCCAGATACTGCCTGGCCTTGCCGGCGGCCGGATTCTTCAGGAGAAATTCATGAAAAACAGCGGCCGCCGCCCGATTGATATCGTGCAGCGCGTCCCGTTCCCGGGCTTTCTGCAGCGCCTCCGGCGAGGGCCTGCTCTCCTCCAGGGCAATGCCGTACCGTTCGGCAAGTTTGGCCAGGGCATCCGGAAAGGCCATGTTGTGATATTTCATGACAAATGACAAAACATCGCCGCTTTCGTTGCAGCCGAAGCAATGATAGAACTGCCTGTCGCGATCGACGGTGAAAGAAGGGGTCTTTTCCCCATGAAAGGGACAAAGTCCTTTATAACGCACCCCGGCCTTGTGCAGGGTGACATATTCACCGATCACCTCGATGATATCAGCGGCATCCTTGACGCGGCGGGCGGTATTCTCCTGCGATACGGACATACAACCTTCCTTCACTGTGACGTGGAAACCCTGATCTGTCGGGGCCTTGGAATCAATCTCAGCCGGACCGCCACGTCTCTCGAACAATTTTTTGCTTTGCCCTTTACCCTTTTTCCTTTATCTTCAATTGTGTCAAGAAAAAACCTGCGCAGGTTGCCCAACCTATCATTTTCAAGGAGCATTCGCAATGACTTCCGATATTTCCCAGTTTCTCAACTTTGAGATCAAAAAGGAATTAGCGGATCGTTATTTCGGATTCCGCAAGCTCATTGAGCATGACAAGGCGGCGCTGGAAAAAGACATTTACCATTGCAACCGCACCGTGGGGCAGAGGGTCGTCTATGATCTGAACCGGATCTATATCATGCTGCAGGATGAGGAATTGATCCGCCGCTTTCTTGAACTGACCGGTCTTGAGGAAAAATTTTATTACGATCCTTATATCCTCACCTCGCCGACCTTGCGTCTGCGAATTTTTGCCGGTGTGAAAACACACGGGCTGACCGCTGCCGGCCGTTTTAAACATCTTCTCATGCAGATCTATGAACAGCTGAGCCTGGATGTGGAGAACTACCGGGAAAAATACGCCGAACTGCTTGACAGCCAGGAAACCATTGAAGAAGAAATCAAAATTTTTTACCGCCAGAACGATATCGGCACCATCATGGGATTCCTGCGGGCCATGGATGCCGGCGACTCATCGGGCAACCTGGAGGGCGGCATTGACACCGGCTTTTCCGAATACATTGACAAGAAAATGCGCCTGCAGCCCCCGGTGCAGGTGCGCCGGGAATTACCCGCCATGCCGCCCCTGGTTCCCCTGCCGCAGATCAAAAGGGAGCTGAAAAAACTTGCCGAAGCGGCATTTCCGCTGCACAGGCAGGGGTTTCAGCTGCCCCCGGCCGGTTGATGAAGAAGGGGGATGGACAAGGCAAGAGGCAAAAGGCATCAGGCACTGGAAACAAGAGGGCAAGGTAAACCTCCGGTCATCCTTAGCCGAGCCCCGTGACTATACCACATGGGGGACAACAAGGTATAAAAAATTTACCCATTGCGCATCCGGGGCTCACAAAGTTTTCTTCGTCACGGGCTCCATGGGCAATGATTTTTCATAACAGGACGAGCCGATGAAAAACAGATATGACGCAAACGAGGCGCAGCGCGCCATCAACACCTGGCCGGATCAGCCGGCGAATCTCTGCCTGCGGGTCTACACCTCGCGGCTCATCGGCAGCGAGGCTGGCCTTGTGCTGCACGGCGGCGGCAATACCTCGGTCAAATGCCGGGTGGCCGACATCCTGGGCGAAGAAAAGGAAATCATTTTTGTCAAAGGCAGCGGCTGGGACCTGGGCGCCATTGAACCCCAGGGGTTTCCCGGCCTTGATCTGGCATATTTGCGCAAGCTGCGGCAGCTTGACCGGTTAAGCGATGAAGAGATGGTGAACCAGTTCCGCACTCATCTGGTCAACGCCGCATCGCCCGACCCGTCCATCGAGACCCTGGTGCACGCCTTTCTGCCCCATGCCTTCATTGACCATACCCACGCCGATGCCATCGTCACCCTGACCAACAGGGACAACTGCGAATCCCTGCTCCGCGAGGTGCTGGGGGACGGCATCGGCATCCTGCCCTTTATCATGCCGGGCTTTCCCCTGGCCAGGGCCATGGCCGAGCTGTATGAACAGAATCCGGCCATGGACTGCATCATCCTGCGCAATCACGGCATTTTCACCCTGGCCGATGACGCCCAAACCGCCTACGACCGCATGATCCATTACGTGAGTCTGGCCGAGCAGTTTCTTGCCGGCCGGCCCGCCGGGACGGCGCCCGCCCCGGCTGCGCCCGGCCCGGATGGCGACATCATTCTGCCCCTGCTTCGCGGCGCCATGAGCTTTCCTGCAAACGGGCTGCACACCTTTCATCTGCATGTCAGGGATAATGAGAAGATCCTTGCCGCTCTGGCCAGGCCCGATGCGGCCGATCTCCTGGTTTCCGGCGTGCTGACCCCGGACCATGTGATCCGCACCAAGAATTATCCGCTCTTTCTCGATTTTGCCGGCGACACGGGCGAAGAGGAGTACGGCCGGCGCATTGCCGCGGCATTTGCCGCCTATGAGCAGCGCTACAACGACTATTTCGCCCGGCAGACCGGGGAAAACAAGGAGCGGAAGACCAGGCTCGACCCCAGACCGCGGGTCATGCTGGTCAGGGGGCTGGGACTTGTCACCGCCGGGCCGACGCCCAAGGATGCGATGATTGCCGCGGACATCGCCGAGCACACCATTGCCGCCAAAATCCTGGGCGCCGCAATCGGCCCCTATCGGGAGCTTGACGAGACAGCCATTTTTGCCATGGAATACTGGAGCCTGGAACAGGCCAAACTGGGAAAAGGCAAAAGGCCGCCTCTGGCCGGCAAAATCGCCCTGGTCACCGGCGGCGGCGGGGCCATTGCCTGCGGCATCGGCCGGCAGCTGCTGGCCGCCGGGGCCAGGGTCTTTCTCACCGATATCAACGAGCAGCGGCTGGGCCAGGTGCGCGACCTGCTGGCGGCAAAATACGGCGCGGCCATGGTGACCGCCCTGCCGATGGATGTGACGGACAGCCGTTCGGTGCGGGCCTGTTTTTCCAGGCTGATCCGCGAGGCGGGCGGGCTCGACATCCTGGTGCCCAACGCCGTGGTCGCCCATGTGGCAAGGCTGGCGGAACTCGATGAAAAGACCTTTTCCCAGGTGCTGGATGTCAATCTCATGGGGGTTTTCCAGGTAATCAAGGCCGCTGCCCCGATTTTCGCCAGGCAGGCGACCGGGGGCAATATCATCATCAACAGCTCGAAAAATGTCTTTGCCCCGGGCGAGGCGTTCGGCGCCTACAGCGCCTCCAAGGCCGGGGCCCATCAGCTCGGCAAGATCGCGGCCCTGGAGCTGGCGCCGCTCAAGGTGCGGGTGAACATGATCAATGCCGACGCCATCTTTGATGATGCCGGGGTCTCGTCCGGCCTGTGGGATGTGGTGGGCCCGGACCGCATGAAGGCGCGCCAGCTTGATCCGGCGGGACTGAAAGAGTATTACCGGCAGCGCAACCTGCTCAAAACCGAGGTGCTGGCCGATCATGTGGGCAACGCCGTGGTCTTTTTTGCCGCCGACCTGACCCCCACCACCGGCGCCACCCTGCCGGTGGACGGGGGGATTATGGCGGCGTTTCCCAGGTAAGGGGATTTGGGATTGCGGAATGCGGAATGCGGATTATGTACCTGCTGCTCGTCCAGCAACCCCTTGACTGTCCCGTAAAAAAACCGAAAATTAACCACAGAGAGCACAGAGCCCACAGAGACAACTGATTGTAATTAAAAATATTTTCTCTGTGGTCTCCGTGCGCTCTGTGGTGAAAAAGAAAATTTTACGAGTTTCGCCGCTCAGGGATCGAAACCAGGCAATGCGCTGTTCAATCCGCAATCCGAATTCCGAATTCCGCAATCCTCAATAGCGGACCTGAAACCCTCGTAATTCCTCGTCCGGCGCCGCAAGCTCTTCCACCTGCACCCGACTGACCTGGGCCAGCGGCGGGCCAATGGCAAGCCAGTCGACCAGACGGTCCACCCGGTCCGCCTCGCCGGAGGCCAGCACCTCGACCGAGCGGTCGGGCAGATTGCGCACCCACCCCTTTACCCCCCATTTCAGGGCCTCTTCTTCGGTATAAGCCCTGAAGAAAACCCCTTGCACCCGGCCCGTCACGATGGCGCGTATGGTTTTTGTTGCCATGACGTTCGCTCCTTTTATCTGAAAGTCACTTTCATACTTTGTTGTTCCGGCCTCCCGGAGATGGGGGTTGTTATTCCCTCCCCTTGGGGAGGGTCAGGGTGGGGATGGGGTAGCTGATGACCCGATGCCACCAACCCCATCCCCCTCCCGACCTCCCCCTTGAAAGGGGAGGAGTCGTAAAAAGTCGCTTTCATGCTGCGTTGTTCCTGCTCGCGGAGATGGAGGTTGTTATTCCCTCCCCTTCAAGGGGAGGAGTTTTGGAGGTTAACTGATCAGCTGTTGAAATTCCTTTTCATTCAAAACGGCGATGCCCAGCTCCACCGCTTTCTGCAGTTTGCTGCCCGGCTTGTCGCCGCACACCAGATGGGTGACTTTGCGGTTCAGGGAAGAGGAAACCTGGCCGCCCAGCTTTTTCACGATCTCCTTGGCCTCATCCCTGGAAAACGAGGCAAGGGTGCCGGTAAACAGCAGAACCGCCCCGCGCAGCGGCAATTCCCCTTGCCCCCCGACCGTTGATCTCCTTGGTGCAACGCCTTGCTCCCGCAGCCGGTGCAGCATCATCTGCACCGCCGGGTCGCCGAAATAATCCCGGATGGAGCCGGCAACCTGCCCGCCGATCCCTTCAATGGTCAGCAGCTCCTCCAGGGAAGCGGCCATCAGATTTTCCAGGGTGACAAAACGCTCCTCCAGCAGCTCTGCGGTTACTTCGCCCACATGGCGAATGCCCAGGGCCGCAAGAAAGCGGGCAAGCGATACATTACGGCTGGCGGCAATGGCCTGCACCGCATTGTCAGCAGACTTGGCGGCCCAGCCGTCGAGCTTTTCCAAGGCTTCCGCCTGCATGGCGAAGATGTCGGGCAGATCAGCCACCAGCCCTTCCGCAAAGAGCTGCTCCATGGCCTTCCTGCCCAGTCCTTCGATGTCCATGCCGCCCTTGCCGGTGAAATGCACCAGACTGCGTAGCCGCTGGGCCGGGCAATGGGCATTGACGCAGCGCAGCCCCACCTCCCCTTCCTCCCGCACCAGGCCGTGGCCGCAGGAAGGACATTGGGCGGGCATGGCCACCGGCCTTTCCGCGCCGGTGCGCAGATCCGTAATGGGCTGCACGATCTCCGGAATGACGTCGCCGGCCCGCTGCACCAGCACCATGTCGCCGAGTTTCAGATCCTTGCGTTTGATTTCCTCCTCATTATGCAGGGTGGCGCGGCTCACCGTCACCCCGCCGACCACGACCGGTTCCAGCACGGCAACCGGGGTGATGACGCCGGTGCGTCCCACCTGAAAATCAATGGCCTTCAGCCGGGTGGTCGCCTGGGAGGCGGGAAATTTACAGGCCACGGCCCAGCGCGGGCTCCTGGCCTTGTTGCCCAGCCGTTCCTGCAGGGCAAAGGAATCGACCTTCACCACCATGCCGTCAATCTCATAGTCGAGCTGGGTCCGGATTTCCAGCAGATGGCGGTAATGGCCGATCACCTCCGCCATGGTGGGGCAGCGGCGCACCAGGGGATTCACCTTGAAGCCCAGTTCGCCCAGCCGGCCAAGAAGCTCACCCTGGGTGGCGCAGCCGGCCAGGTCCGCCGGATCACTGACGCCATAGGCATAAAAATCAAGGGGCCGGCGGGCGGTAAGCCGCGGGTCAAGCTGGCGCAGGGAGCCGGCGGCGGCATTGCGCGGATTGGCAAACAGTGGTTCGCCGGCAGCCGCCCGTTCTTCGTTCATTTTTTTAAAGCCGGCGCCGACCATGAATACCTCGCCGCGCACCTCAAGCCGGTCGGGAGCAACGCCCTGCAGGCGCAGGGGAATGGCGGCAATGGTCTTCAGATTCTGCGTGATATCTTCCCCGATACGGCCATCGCCCCGGGTTGATCCCAGGATAAAAAGCCCCTGTTCATAGACCAGTTCCACCGCCAGACCGTCCAGTTTGGGCTCAGCCACATAGGTCATCTGCGGCGCTTCCTTTAAAAACCGCCGCAGCCGCTCCTCGAAGTCGCGCAATTCTGCCTCGGAAAAGGCATTTTCCAGACTGAGCATGGCATGGCTGTGCGGCACCGTGGCAAATTTCGCCAGCGGCGCCCCGCCCACCCGCTGGCTGGGGGAGTCGGCGGTCACCAGCTCCGGAAATTTTTCCTCCAGGGCCAGCAGCTCCCGGAAAAGCCGATCATACTCCGCGTCCGCGATAACAGGCTGGTCCAGCACGTAATAGCGGTGGTCATGATAGGTGATTTCCTCGCGCAGTTGCCGCAGCCGGCCCCGGGCCGCCTCTTTTTCCTCCGTCATGTTATTTTTTGTCCGCCGGTTTCTGCAGCAGCTCGCCGCCTTTGGCAATATTTTCGTGGGGCAGTTCGTCAATAAAAATCAGAATGGAATCCTTCGGTTTATTGGCCACCTCGGCGATCACATCGGTTACCCCCCGGCAGATGCGGGCTTTCTGTTCCTTATTCAAGGCGCCGGCCACGCGGATATTCACATAGGGCATGATTTTCTCCTTTATTCAGGTTGTTAGGTATGTAGGTATTCAGGGGCTTAGCTAAACGGATTAACAGTTCGGCACTTCTGCATTGTTTATCATATTTGCCGAAGCCGGAAAATTAAAAACTTTATGAACTGCTCAGGTTGGTGAGCGACATAGAGACTCTCCTCCTGCGCAGTTTTTGCCTTTGCCGGAGTGCGTCTTTGCGTTACAATCCCTGCCATGCAATCAGATACTTCAGCACCAGACCCCTTCTGGCAGGAATTGGCCGTCAGCTCCCCCCTGGCCGGCCACCCCCTGATCCTGCGGGACGAGACCGGCTCGACCAACAGCGACGCCCTGGAGCTAGGCCACGCCGGCGCGGCAACCGGCACCATCGTCATTGCCCGCAGCCAGACGGGCGGCCGC
>JACQYM010000112.1:0-2389 GCA_016208225.1 Deltaproteobacteria bacterium
TTAAGTCCTTTATGCATTTCCATGAAGTTGTGTGTTGTCCAACTTTAAGTACTTTAGGCATTTTAGCGCACTTTAGGCACTTTCCTTAACCAAACATGCCCGGCAGATTGAGACCAAGCCCACCGGTAAGCCGGGCAAGCTCGGACTGGGTCATCTCCTTTGCCTTGCGCATGGCATCGTTGACGGCTGACACCACCAGGTCCTGGAGCATTGCCGGATCATTGGGGTCAATGGCCTCTTTTTCAATGCGAAGCGAGACAACCTCGAATTTCCCGTTGACGACCACGGTGACCATGCCGCCGCCAACGCTGGAGGTAACCGTCCGGCCGGCAAGCTCCTCCTGCTTTTTGCTCATCTGGTGCTGAAATTCCTGGGCCCGTTTTAAAATCGAATCCATATCCATAGTATTAGTCCTGCTGGTCTTGTTGGTCTTGTTGGTCTTACTGGTCTGACTCGTCTGACTGGTCTGACTCGTCTTATTGGTCTTGCCGAGTCTGACTCGTAGGTCGGATTAGCGCAGCGTAATCCGACAAAAGCCTGGCCCGAGTTGTGTCGCGGAACTCGGCTAACAATGCCTTGCCGGAGCTCTTGTCGGGTTACGGCGAAACGGCCGCCTAACCCTACGACTTCATGAACACCTCTCGCCCGGCCGTAGGAGCGGGCCTTGCCCGCGACAACCATGTTGCCAATGCCAACGGTCGCGGGCATGGCCCGCTCCTACCACATGATGACATGCAAAATTTCTATCGCTCAGGTTGCAGTGCCCTGAAGACCAGCCAGACAAGTTAGACCAATCAGACCAGTCAGACAAGTTAGACCAATCAGACCAGCCAGACCAGTCACCGCAGCGTAATCCGACAGAAACATGGCGTAATCCGACAGAAGCCTGGGCCGGGGTGTGCCGCGTAACTCGGCAAATAATGCCCTGCCGGAATTCTTGTCGGGTTACGGCGAAACGGCCGTCTAACCCGACCTACGGCTTATTGGTCTTACCGGTCTTGCTGGTCTAACTGGTCTTGCTGGTCAGTGACCAATCAGACCAGCCAGACCAACCAGACCAGCCAGACCAGTCACACCAATCAGACTAACGAAACCGCGGCCCGGTACGGATGGCGCCGACCTGGCCGCCGAAAATCTCCACCGTCATCTGCACCAGCGGATCATTGGCCAGGGCCCGCCTTTCCTCCTTGGGTCCATCATGCACCGCATCGTCATGCCCGTCCGCTTTGCCCCGGGGACTGCTGATCTTGACCCGCAGCTCCTTCTGAAAAAAATCAAGGGCATACTCGGTGAGATTCTTCACATTCTCCTGTTCCTGCAGCAGCATACAGTCAGACGGATTCGTAAACTTAATAAGCAGCTCCGCACCCTCTTCCCGCGGATTTTCACAGAGCCGCAGCACCTGCGCCATCCAGGGTTTGCGTTCCTTGACATAGGCGACAAAATCGTCCCAGTTTTTGCGGACATCCTTGGTGTGGGTCTGGCCGGCAACGGTGTCGCCCTTTTTCCGCGGCTCTTTGGGTTCGGCAATCTTGTCAACCGGCTGTTCCGGCTTTTGCACCTGGCTGTCAGGCGTCGGCTCGGTTGCGCGAGGTGCCGGGGGAGCCATTTTCGGGGGCGGCGGGGCCGCAGCTGCAGCAGTTTTCTCAGGGGCTGCCGGAACGGGGACAGACCCCCCGACAGGTGAAGCGGCGATGGGCGGCAAATTCTCCGCTGCCCCCTGATCGCTGATCTTTCCCGGTTTTCCGGCCATGGAAGCAGGGGGCGCTAACACCCGGCCGCCTGAATTCTTGATCAGATCATCGAGCCGGGCCAGAAGCGAGGCGGCAGGCGCCACCTGGCCGGCCTGCACCGCTTTGATAAAGGCCATTTCCAGCACCAGCCGCGGATGGGCCGAATACTGCATCTCTCCCATGCCGGCAAACAGAATCTGAAAGAGCATGGCCAGGGTTTCCCGGCTCTGGCCCGCGCTCAGTTCGCGCAGCTCGGCCAGTTCCTGGTCGGAGACTTCAAGCAGCTCCTCGGGCCGGGGGCTGGTGCGGCAGATGAGCAGGGCCCGGAAATAGGCCAGCAGGTCAGCGGCAAAGCGCTTCAGGTCAATGCCGGCCACATAGGTTTTCTCCAGCAGATCAAAACAGCCGGCCAGATCGGAGGCGAGAAGGAACCGGGCCAGATTGGCAAAAATCTTCTGATCAACAAGCCCGAGAACCTGCACCACGTCCTCATCCGCCACCTGCTCCCCGCCGAATGAAAAAACCTGATCCAGCAGGCTCAGGCCGTCACGGATGCTGCCGTCAGCCTCCCTGGCGATCATCTCAATGGCCTTGCGGGAAATGGTTACCTGCTCGCGGCCGGCAATCTTGGTAAAAAAGGTGACGAGATCGATAAA
>JACQYM010000112.1:2432-8289 GCA_016208225.1 Deltaproteobacteria bacterium
CCCGGGTCAGCTCAAAGCGCTGGGACCGGGAGAGGATGGTGATAGGGATCTTGTGCAGCTCGGTGGTGGCGAACATGAAATAGACATGGGCGGGCGGCTCCTCGATGGTCTTCAGCAGGGCGTTGAAGGCCTCGGTGGTGAGCATGTGCACTTCGTCGATGATGATGATCTTGAAACGGCCGTTGACCGGAAAGAAACGGATATTTTCCTTCAGTTCGCGGATTTCCTGGATGCCGCGATTGGAAGCGCCGTCGATTTCATGCAGATCCGCCGCGCTGCCCGCCGTGATTTCCCGGCATGACCCGCACACATTGCACGGCTTCTCGCCCCCCTCCCCGGTACAGTTCAGGGCCTTGGCCATGATACGGGCCAGGGTGGTCTTTCCCACGCCGCGCACACCGGAAAAAATCATGGCGTGGGCGACCCGGTTGCGGGCCAGTCCGTTCTGCAGGGTACGGACAACAGGCTCCTGGCCGACCACGTCGGCGAATGTCTGGGGCCGCCATTTCCGGGCGAGAACGAGATAAGACATGGGCAAGATGCAAAAAAGAAGATAAAAAAATGATAGCCAGGCACCCCCACGGCACACAAAGGGGATTCATTACCGCTGCTTCCTCCCGGACCTGACGGGGTTCATGAGCCTCTGTTGCGCGGGACCCGGCTATCAAACTCTTGCAAAAAGAAAAACAGAGCTGAAAGTCACCCTGACAATATGTATGTCGGCATTGTACACTTTTTCCCATTCCATGCAATAGGGAAGGGAAAAAAACAAACGAACTGGCGGAGAAGGAGGGATTCGAACCCTCGGTACGTTTCCGCACACACGATTTCCAGTCGTGCACCTTCGGCCTCTCGGTCACCTCTCCGCACGAGCCAGTTTGCAAAGACGAACACTGTACAAATAAAGTGCATATTTGGAAAGGGGAAAAATTGATGGTGGTTATTTTTTCCTTTTCAGTTGAAAAAAACTCTTCAGCAGGGCGGCGCATTCGCTGCCCAACACTCCCCCTTCCACCTGCAGATCATGGTTTAAGAGACCGTCCCGGCCCACCTGATAGCGCGACACCATGCCCCCCGCCTTGGGATCATCGGCGCACGCACGGTTCAATGGTGACATACATGGTGGTGCCAGCAAGCCGGTAGTTGGCCACCCTCTCCCCTGCCCGGCGCAGCACCACCATTTCCGCATGGGCCGTGGGATCATGATACTCAATGGGCCGGTTGCCGTCGCAGGCCAGCACAACGCCCTCGCCATCAACCAGTACCGCGCCCACCGGCACCTCGCCCCGCTCCGCCGCAAGTTTGGCCTGGGTCAGGGCAAGCTCCATGTAATGGGCGTCGGGCAGAAGGGTCATCAATCAGCGGCTTCCTGTCTTTTCTGCCGGTTGGCGTAATTTGCCGCATGCCAGCCGGCCACGCAGCCTTCGCCGACCGCCTTGGCCATCTGCAGCGGCGGGCCGGCGATGTCGCCGGCGGCGTAAACACCGGCCAGATTGGTTTCCTGCCTCTTGTTGGTGTCGATGTAGGAAAAGGTTTCCATATCGAGCTGCACGCCCAGGCTGGTGGCGAGCTCCATGGCGCCCTTGGCCCCCAGTTCGATAAAAACTCCATCCACGTCAAGCGATGTGTCATCTTCCAGCAGCAGTTTTTCCACGGCGTTTTCCCCGACGATTTCCTTGACCCAGCTTTTTTTGTGGACCTGCACCATGCTGGCGTCAAGCCTTCTGGCCAACTCATCGGAAACGGCAAGTTCACGGGCCACCAGATGCACCTCGGAGGCATATTTGAGCAGCGTGAGCGCCCCGTCCACCGCCGCGCTTTCATTGCCCACCACGGCCACCCTGGCCTTACGGAAAAAATTGGCGTCACAGTCGACGCAGTAGCTGACCCCCTTGCCGGTCAACTCCTTTTCGCCCTTGACCTTCAGCTTGTTCTTGGATGTGCCGGTGGCGAGAATGATGGTCCGCCCGACATGGGCGGTGCTTTCCGTGCGCACCTCAAAACGGGAATCCTGCTGTTCAATGCCCAGCACGTCCTCTTCGACAAAGCGGGCGCCGAAACCGGTGGCCTGGCGCAGACCAACCTTCAGCATCTCCTCACCGCCGGTCACGCCGTCCACGCACAGATAATTTTCCACGTGGGCCGAGAATATGGCGCTTTTATGCGGCCGGCCGAGAATGAGCACCGACGCCTTTTTGCGGGCGGCATGGATGGCTGCCTGCAGTCCGGCCGGCCCCGCGCCGATCACGATGACATCTATTATTTCCGACATGTTTTTTCTCCTTTTCAAACTCCTGAGACAGAAAAATCTATTTTGATCGCGGGCATGGCCCGCTCCTACAGATTCCCCCGGAAATCACCTTAAAACCTTTTACCTGGCCCGCAATTTTGATTATGTTAGGGGCATACATTAATGTTCCTCACCATGAAAGTCAAAAGAACAATGCAATGAAATTCCTCGCCGATCTGCACATCCACTCCCCGTTTTCCAGGGCCACCAGTAAAGACAGCAATCTGGCCGGACTTTTTGCCTGGGCCAGGGTCAAGGGCATCCATGTCATCGGCACCGGCGACTTCACCCATCCCGGCTGGCTGCGGCAATTAAAGGAAAATCTGGCCCCGGCGGAACCCGGTTTCTACCGCCTGAAAGACGAGAATGTACCGCCCGCCTTCAATCAGGCCGCCCCCCAGGCCATCGGCGTGCGCTTCATCCTGACTTCCGAGATCAGCTCCATCTACAAGCGGCATGACCGGGTGCGCAAGGTGCACAACATCCTCTTTGCCCCGGATTTCGCCGCGGTGGAGAGAATGAACCGCCGCCTGGCCGCCATCGGCAATATCGAGTCGGACGGCCGGCCGATTCTCGGCCTCGACTCCCGCGACCTGCTGGAGATCATGCTGGAGGAGATGCCGGACGGCTTCCTGGTGCCGGCCCATATCTGGACCCCCTGGTTTTCCCTGTTCGGCTCGAAATCAGGCTTTGACTCCGTTGAAGAGTGCTTCGGCGACCTGGCGCCCCATATCTTTGCCCTGGAAACCGGCCTCTCCTCCGATCCGGACATGAACCGCCTGGTCTCGGCCCTTGACCGCTATACCCTGATCTCCAACTCGGACTGCCATTCCCCGGCAAAACTGGGCAGGGAGCTGAATCTCTTTGACTGTGACTTTGATTTTTTCGCCATGCAAAGGGCGCTGCGGGACCCGGGCCAGGGCTTCTCCGGCACCATGGAATTCTTCCCGGAGGAGGGCAAGTATCACCTGGACGGCCACCGCAGCTGCAATGTGTGCCTCACCCCCCTGGAAACGAGAAAAATCAGGGGCATCTGCCCGGTGTGCGGCAGAGAGCTGACCATCGGCGTCAGCCACCGGGTCCTCGATCTGGCCGACCGGGATGTCCCCCATTATGCTGCCGGGGGGCCGAACTTCAGGAGCCTCATCCCCCTGCCGGAGGTGATCGGCGAGATCATGGGCAAGGGGCCGGCCACCAAGGGAGTCATGGCCCAGTACCAGAAGGCCATCAACCGCTTCGGTTCCGAGTTCAACATCTTTCTCCATGCCCCGGACGAAGAGATCGCCGCCTTTTCCCCGCTGCTGGCCGAGGCGATCGTCCGGATCAGGGCCGGCAAGGTGATCCGCCAGGGTGGATTCGACGGCCAGTTCGGTGTCATCCGCGCCTTTGCCGACGGCGAAATAGACCGCCTGCGCGGCCAGGGGGTCCTTTTTGCCGACCTGCCGCGGCAGCCGGACAAGAAAAAAACAGACCCGGAGCAGAGCGGCCCGGCCCCGAAGATCCTGCCTCTTCCCGCCAACCGCCCTGCCCCGGCAGACAAGGCAACCGGCAGCAACCCGGAGCAGCAGACGGCCGTGGAAAGCACGGCGCCCCGCATTCTTGTCGCCGCGGGACCGGGCACCGGCAAGACGCACACCCTGGTCAGCCGGCTGATTCATCTGCTGTGGGAACGGGCAGCCGACCCGGCCCACATCTTTGCCATCACCTTTACCAACCGGGCCGCGGACGAAATGCGGGAAAGGCTTGCCGGCCGGGTCGGCGCCCTGGCGCAGAATGTTTTTGTCGGCACCTTCCACCGCTTCTGCCTGGAGTGGCTCAGGCAGGAATCCCCCGAGCTGACCGTGCTCGGCGCGGATGAAAGGGACATGCTGCTCAAAAGGCTCTTCCCGGGCAAGACGGCCAGGGAGCAGAAGGAATTAAGCCGCCGGATCACCGCCTTTTTTCTCGCCCCCGAGGAGGACGACACCCGGTTTCAGGACGACGAAACAATGCGCTATTGCTGCGCCGTGAACGAACTGCACGGCGTTGACCTGGAGGCGATCATCCCCGTCTTTGTACAGCGCCTGAAAAACGATGAGCAATTCGGCCAAAAGGTGCGCAGCCGGGTCAGCTATCTCTTTGTGGACGAATTCCAGGATGTGAACCGCCCCCAGTACCAGCTTGTTTCGCTGCTTGCCGCCACCGCCGAGATCTTTGCCATCGGCGATCCGAACCAGGCCATCTACGGCTTTCGCGGCAGCGATCTCAATTTCTTTTTTCACTTTGCCGCGGACGGCGCAACCCGCAGCCTGGCCCTGACCCGCAATTATCGTTCCGGGGCCGCCATTCTGAGCGCGGCTGCCGCGGTGATCAACCACAACCGGCTGAAAGGCGACAGCCGGCTGGAGCCGCAGGTGCGGGAATCGGGCGACATCTCCCTGTATCGGGCCGCCACGGCCAAGGCCGAGGCGGAGCACGTGGTCCGGCAGATTGAAAAGATCATGGGCGGCATCTCAAGCTTTTCCATCAACTCGGGACGCTCACGGGGCGAAGAGTCGGGGTTGAGCTTCCGCGACATCGGCGTTCTCTACCGCCTCGGCCGTCAGGCCGATGACCTGGTCGAGGCCCTGTCCCGCCGGGGCATTCCCTGCCAGATCGTCGGGGCGCGGCCCTTTTTCATGGCGCCCGAGCTGCAGGGGCTTTCCTATTTCACCCTGGCAGCGGCGGACACGGCAACGCTCGCCGATTATCTTGCCCTGTGCCGGCTGGTGCCGGGCATCGGCCAGACAACACTCTCGCTGCTCGAAAGGGAGATCCGCATCAATTCCCGGGATTTCTTCGGCGACAGCCTGCTTCTCCCCCTTGCCGCCCAGGCGGTAAGGGCAATGCAGGGGCTGCGGGAAAAAATCGCGCGGTTCCGGCAGGAGGCGGACACGGATCTGCCCCGCGCCTATCTTCCCGTGTGCAGCCTGTTCGATCTTGACCCGGCATCCGAGGCAAGCCGGCGCTTTCTCGCCCTGGCCGGGGCCTTCGGCTCCCTGTCCCCGTTCGCCCTGCATCTGGCTGAAAATTCACGGGCCGCCATCTACTACGACCGGGCCGAGGCGGTATCGCTCATGACCCTGCACGGCGCCAAAGGGCTGGAGTTTCCCGTGGTCTTCATCATCGGCGTGGCCGACGGCCTGTTGCCCTGCCGGTTAGCGGGCTGCGACATTGAAGAGGAACGGCGTCTCTTTTATGTGGGCTTGACCCGAGCCAGGGAAAAACTTATCCTGTCATATACAAAACAGGACAAACCCTCGCCGTTTCTTGGCGAGATACCGGCACAGCTTGTGCAGATCATGGAGGAGGAGGGGGGAAAACGGCGAAAGACGGCGGCGAAACAATTGAAATTATTTTAGGGGTTAAGTTGTTTAGGGGTTAAGGGGTTAAGGAATTTAGGGGTTAAGTTGTTTAGGGGTTAAGGGGGAGAGGGGGAAGTCGATTCATGCGTGATCACACACAACTCAGAGCTTTTGAACTGGCCGATGAAATTGCCCTTCTCACCTATCGCGAAACACGGAATTTCCCTAAAGACGAACTGTACGC
>JACQYM010000113.1:0-6404 GCA_016208225.1 Deltaproteobacteria bacterium
TTGAACTGCTGGAGCAGATCAATCTGCTGACGGAAAAGACGCCGGTGATCTTCATCACCGGCCAGGGCACCGTGGAAACCGCGGTGCAGGCCATGAAAATCGGGGCCTATGACTATGTCACCAAACCGATCAATATCGACAGACTCACCCTGCTCATCGAAAAAACCCTGGAGAACAAGCGCCTCAAGGAAGAAAATATCATCCTCAAGAAGAAGATCGAGGAGACCTATCCGGACCTGTCCATGATCGGCAATTCGACGCCGATGCAGAAAATAAATGATCTGGCCAGACAGGTGGCGGCCACCACCGCCACCGTCCTCATCGAAGGGGAAAGCGGCACCGGCAAGGAGCTTGTGACCAACATCATTCATTACAACAGTCCCGTGGCCCATGGCCCGCTGATCAAGGTCAATTGTTCGGCCTTTGCCGAAGGGGTTCTGGAATCGGAACTTTTCGGCCACGAAAAAGGGGCGTTCACCGGCGCCGTGGTCACCAAAAAGGGACGGTTTGAACTGGCCAACAACGGTACCCTGTTCCTCGACGAAGTGGGCGAAATGCCCCCTTCCCTCCAGGTCAAACTGCTGCGTTTTCTCCAGGAGCAGACCTTTGAACGGGTGGGCGGCAGCAAAACCATAAAGGTTGCCGTGCGCATCATTTCAGCCACCAACCGCAATCTCACCCAGATGATCAAGGAGGGAACCTTTCGCGAAGATCTCTATTACCGGCTGCGGGTGGTAAAGATCGAGATGCCGCCCCTGCGGGAGCGCAAGGAAGATATCCCCGAGCTGGTTGACGCTTTTCTGAAAAAATTCGCCGACCGGCACGGCAAGCCGATCCGGCGGGTATCCGGCGAGGTGATGGAGCTGATGATGCTCTATCAGTGGCCGGGCAACATCCGGGAACTGATGAACTGCATCGAAAGCTCCGTGGTCATGGCCAGGGGCGATACCATTACCATTGACTGCATTCCCGAATATCTCACCTACAGCGCCGGCGACGCGGCCATAAGCGGCAAGGAAGGACTGCTGCAGGAGATGGAACGGCAGACGATCACCGAGGTGCTCGGCAAGACAGGCGGCGACAAGGTGCGGGCCGCCAAGATTCTGGGCATAGGACTGCGGACCCTCTACCGGAAGATCGATCAGTGGGGAGGCTGATCAGACGGCGCTGCTGACACTGCAGAGCGTACCGTCATCAGAGGGATTGCCGGCGCCGCTCTCCAGCCTTTTCTTCGAGGTACACTCGTAGACAATTTCCATTTCCTCGTGGTCCAGGGTCTCATTGACCAGCAGCATGTCGGCCAGATAGACAAGAAAATCCTTCTCCGCCGTCAGGATTTCCTTGGCCTCCCGGTAACAGGACTCGACCAG
The DNA here is from genome assembly GCA_016208225.1 of Deltaproteobacteria bacterium. Classification (GTDB taxonomy): domain Bacteria; phylum Desulfobacterota; class Desulfobulbia; order Desulfobulbales; family SURF-16; genus SURF-16. The sequence continues at coordinate 1,371 of JACQYM010000113.1, forward strand.
CCCTTTCACCTCCCGGTCGATGCTCTGTCCCGTCTCTTCGCTGTAGGCGTTCCTGCTCAACTGTTCGCCGAGGAAGTCGCCGTCATCCCGGATATAGGACATGGGCCCGATATTGTCGGTCATGCCCCACTGGCAGACCATTTTGGTGGCCAGGTCCACGGCCTGCCGGAAATCGTCCTCCGCGCCGGTGGTCTGCTGGTTCAGGCAGATCTCTTCCGAGGCGCGGCCGCCCATCAGGATCTTGATCCTGCTCAGCAGATACTCCCTGGTATAGGCATGGCGATCGGTGAGCGGCAGCTGCTGGGTATGGCCCAGGGCCTTTCCCCTGGGAATAATGGTGATCTTGTGGATCGGGTCGGTTTCCGGCAGGGATCTTGCCAGAATGGCATGGCCCGCCTCATGATAGGCCATGGTCCGGCGGTCCTTTTCACTGATGACCAGCCCTTTTCTTTCCACCCCCATGAGGATACGGTCCTTGGCCGCCTCCACATGCTCCGGCCTGATGGCGCTGTCCCCCGTGCGGCCGGCGATCAGCGCCGCCTCGTTCATCAGGCTCGCCAGTTCGGCGCCGGTAAAGCCGGGGGTGTTGCGCGCCACCGTCTCCAGATCAATCTTGTCGGAAAGCTTTAATTTCGTGGCATACACCTGCAGGATCTGCAGTCTGCCCTTGATGTCCGGGGGCAGGATGGTGATCTGCCGATCAAAGCGGCCGGGCCGCAGCAGCGCCGGATCAAGGATATCGGGCCGGTTGGTGGCGGCCAGGATAATGATCGTATCATCCGTGGCAAATCCGTCCATCTCAACCAGCAGGGCATTGAGCGTCTGGCCGCGCTCATCCTGGCCCCCGGCCATATTGCCGGCGCTGCGCCGCCCGCCCACGGCATCGATCTCGTCAATAAAGACAATGCACGGCGTCTGCTTCTTGGCCTCCTTGAAAAGTTCCCGTACCCGGGAAGCGCCCACGCCGACAAACATTTCGACGAAATCCGAGCCGCTGATGCTGAAAAAAGGCACCCCGGCCTCGCCGGCAATGGCCCGGGCCAGCAGGGTCTTGCCCGTGCCGGGCGGGCCCTGAAACAGAATGCCGCGGGGGATGACGGCGCCAAGCCGGCTGTACTTCTTCGGCCGCTGCAGGAAATCGATCACCTCCAGCAGTTCCTCCTTGGCCTCCGGCACCCCCGCCACATCGCGGAAGGTGACCGGGTTGCGCATCTGCTGCGGCGAAAACCGCCCCTTGCCGTCCTTGCCGTCCGCGTCGCTCTCCTCGGCGGTCTGCCGCCGCAAAATGGAATACCAGACAAGCAGGATCAGCATGACCGGCACCACCAGCTCCGCCAGGAGCAGCAGCGATGAAGAATGATCGGGACGGCCGTAGATGGGGATGCCCTTTTCCAGAAGACTGGGCAGCAGGGCCTGCACATCCGGGGAATAGGTGGCAAATTCCCGGCCGAAGGTATCCTTGAGGGAAATCTGGCCGCCCTGCAGACGGACCTCCGCGACCTCGTCCTTTTCCAGGATCGTCAGGAATTCGTTGTAACTGAGCGGGGGGAGGCGATTTTCCATGTGCCAGAACACCGCTGCGCTTCCCCCCAGAACAAGCAGCACGGCAAGAACAAATAAGGTGCGGATAAAGAGGATCAATACGGTCTGCTCCCTTTTTTTGACTATTTCACCTGACTGAGTACGGTCTAATGGTCTAACCGACCTGATTAGTTACAATTATAGCACATCATTTCAGCAAACAAGCAAAATGTGTTCCGGGGCGTTAATACCAGGGACGGAGCAGGGATGGCAAGCCCGATGGCCAGCCGGTCACAGCTCCGGGAAACCTTGCCCTGCCAGGGGATACAGGCAGGTAACGGCTGGTCCGCTGCCCGGTCGGTCGGGGCGAATAATCTTCCTTTCCCCCTGGCCCAACACCCCTTCCCCTCCTTCCTTCCCCTGTTGACCGGATAAAAACTCCGATTTTTGCCAAAATGGCAAACCACCTGGCCATTTTGGCAAGAATAAAGGGGCGGAAAACAATAACAAACCGGAATTACTTGAATAAATTTATTGGCACGCTTCTGGCATATTAGCAAAGACAAAAGAAAATATTCGCCAGGAAACCAGCAACTACCTAATAGATGATGGAGGAAGAACAATGAAAGGGATCAATCCGGAAGCAAAAGTTACCGTTAAACAGAGAAGCCTTTCTCAATCAGCAGAAAACGCCCAGGCCGGCGCCGAAGTATCACGGGGCGCAATGGCCGCCATCAGCGTTGTCCCGACTCTCATCGGCATCTGGGCTGCGGCCTGTTTCGTCGGCGGGTTGATCGCAAGCGGCGGACCGCTCGCGTTCCTGAAAAGCTGGTTCTCGGCAGTAACCGGTATGTAAAAAATAATGTCCAGCAGGTGAGCGCCCCATAGTGCAGGGGGATGATCCCATAACGGAGGTGGAAAATGAACGACGCAACATTGACCAAAAAAAGACAGGGAGTGCGAAAGGCTGAACAGGCCGGCTCAGGTCTTGACACTTTCGCCAGGGGAAGCATTTCCGTTATGGGCGGCATTTCCGCTCTCATCGCTCTCTGGGCCGCGGCCTGCTTTATCTGAGGCATGGTAAGCGCCGGCGGGCCGGTTCAGTTGGCATTCGGCTGGTTCAAGGCAATCAGCGGTCTGTAAGCATGAGACCGCGTAAGGCGAAAGCGTAAAAACGCCAGGGCGGCAGCTGACGCCCCTGATGCGGCCGCCACCGCTCAGGGGCGTCAAAGCTGCAATAATTCGCGGGCACGAGGCAGGTACTGCTTCGCGCCGTGCGGAAAGCCGTTGAAAAAAAACAATATCTTTGTCAGGATATCAGTAGCGGCATCAAGAGCCGTAACGAAATGCTGGAAAAAGGTTATTTCGTCAAGCGGCCCCAAGAGGCGCCATAACAACTGTGGAGTCGAGGAGTGGAGAGAAAGCCCGTCAATTTCATCAAAAGCATACTGATCTATATATCACGCAGCAAACTGTCGGTTGTCGGGGGGATTCTACTCAGTGTCCTCACCCCTGTGCTGCTGGTCTGCATCCTCATCGATATCAAGGGAACAGTCCAGAATCCCTACTTCGGCTTTCTCATCTATCTGATTCTCGGCCCCCTCTTTCTTCTCGGCCTCATCCTGCTCATCATCGGCCTGTTCATGTCCCGGGGCAAAGAGGACATCGGCCTCTTCACCTTCGAATACATTGCGGAACAGCTCGCCCGGCCCGGCCGCTACATCCGCATCCGCCGCCATCTCCTGCTCTCATTGCTGATCACCCTGACCACCCTTTTTCTGGTGGCGTTTGTCTCCTACACCGGCTACCACTATTCCGAATCAACCGCCTTCTGCGGCCAATCCTGCCACCAGGTCATGGAACCGGCGTATGCCACCTACCGCAATTCCCCCCATTCCAGGATCTCCTGCGTGGAATGTCATATCGGCGAGCACGCCCAGTGGCTGACCAAGGCCAAATTCTCCGGCGCCAGACAGATCTTTGCCGTGCTGTTTGACACCTATCCGCGCCCTCTGCCGCAACCCATCACCTCGCTGCGCCCCGTCCGCGAAACCTGCGAGGAATGCCACCGGCCCGAGATGTTCCATGGCGACAAACTCTATATCAAGGACCGCTTCCTGCCCGACGAACTCAACACCCACGTGCAGACGGTGCTGCTGATGAAAATCGGCTCCGGCGGATACCAGGGCAGACAGGCCCACGGGATCCACTGGCACGTTGCCGAGGACCATCAGGTCTTCTACAAACACACCGATCAGGCCCAGGAGGAAATTGTCCAGGTCTGGCTGCAGGACGAGGGCCAGGAAATTCATTATTTCAAGAAACCGGACAACAATGAGGCGATGGGAGCGCCGTTGCTGGCCATGGCGCGGAAGATGGACTGCATGGACTGTCATAACCGGCCCACCCATATCTTCCGCAGCGCCGATGAAGCCCTGGATGAAAAGATGATCACCGGCGCAATCCCGCCTGAAGTGCCTTTCATCAAACGGCAGGCCCTTGCCCTGATCACCGCGCCCTACGAGACTTCCGACGCGGCGCTGCAGTCGGTTTCCAGGGGACTGAAAGAGTGGTATGCCGCCAATTATCCCGACTTCACCGGCGCCAGGAAGCCCCTGCTGGATCAAGCCATTGCCGGAGTGCAGCAGGCATACCGGGAGAATGTGTTTCCCGAAATGCATATCGGCTGGGATACCTATAAGAATTTTATCGGACACAAGAACGGCACCGGCTGTTTCCGCTGCCATGACGGGCGGCATGTCAGCCAGAACGGGCAGATCATCAGCCGCGACTGCAACTGCTGCCATATCGTTCTGGCGGAAAATGAGCCGGCGCCCGATGTCCTGCACTTACTGAAACAGGCACTGGCAGACAAACAACAGCCCTGATTTTTTTTGTGATTACCACTGATTTTCAGCCGGTTCAGGGTTAATGTTCACTGTTCGGATTATAGGCTGTGCTTACGGTTTACGGTCACCGGTTTACGGTTAGGAAACGGCATTGAACCGTTTACTGTAAACCGGCAATTGTAAACTCTTCGTGATTGCAGACGTAGGTCGGGTTAGGCGGCCCTATCGCCGTAACCCGACATGAATTACGTGGCACCGGCTTTTTGTTTTTAGACGAAAGGCCCCTTTTGTCGGGTTACGCGATACACCCGCTAACCCGACCTACGCTCTGAAAGTCGATGGTAATCACATTTTTTATTGTGAATACCGCGCATTTTCAGCCGGTTAGGGCCAAGTTCTGCTGCCCGAAATGGGGCGATGTTTACGGTTTACGGTCAGCAACGGCATTGAACCGTATGTTGATTTTTCTGTTTTTACTTTAACTTCAGGCAGTTATATACTTCAAACATTTTAAATTTCCATGGGGGAAAAACGAACAATGTCGACGAACGACCAGCAGTCAAACCAGGAGAATGAAGAACAGGACAAACAACACGGACACGGGGAACTGGACCGGCTGCTCCAGAGCCGTTGGCGTTCGCCTCTTGGTGTTTTCGGGGTAGGA
>JACQYM010000113.1:6480-17101 GCA_016208225.1 Deltaproteobacteria bacterium
TGCTGATCGGCACGGCCGTCGACATGCTCGGCCTGATCGATAATCCATACGCCTCCCTGGTAACCTATACCGTGCTGCCGGCGCTGATGCTGTTCGGGCTTTTTTTCATCCCGCTTGCCATTTATCTGCAGAGAAGAAAATGGCGCAAGTACGGCATCGACCGGGGAAACCTGCTGCTCAACCTGAGCTATCCCAAACACCGCATGGCCCTCGTCGGTTTCATCGTGCTGTCGGTGGTGAATGTCGCCATTCTGGCCATCATCAGTTACGAGGGGTATCATTTCACCGACTCTTCCTATTTCTGCGGCATGGTCTGTCATCAGGTCATGGAACCGGAATATGTGGCCTATCAGCGCTCCGCCCACTCACGGGTTGCCTGCGTCGAGTGTCATATCGGTCCCGGGGCCGAATGGTACGCCCGGGCGAAACTGTCCGGTCTGCGCCAGGTTGTGGCGGTCATGCGCGATTCCTACAACCGGCCGATTCCCGCCCCGGTGCATGAACTGCGGCCGGCCAGGGACACCTGCGAACAGTGCCATTGGCCGGAAAAATTCCACGGCAAGAAAGTCAAACGCCATGTGGCGTTCACCAATGACAACCAGAAAGATCCGCAGATTACCGAAGTGGCCCTGCATATCGGCGGCCATAATCCCGAGACCAATGTCTTTGAGGGGATCCACTGGCATGTGAGCCAGGAGGTGGAAGTGAGTTACCTGGCGGCGGACGAAAAACGCACGCAGATCGCCAGGGTCAAGGTAAAACGGCCGGACGGCACCTCCGACGAGTTTGTCAAGAACGATATCGAGGTGCCGGCAACCGGAGAGCAGCAATGGCGCGTCATGGACTGCATCGACTGCCACAACCGCCCGACGCACATCTACGAAATGCCTGAGGAACGGGTTGATTTCGGACTGCTCAGCAAAGCAATCAACCCGGACATTCCCGGCATCCGCGAGGACAGCCTCAAGGTCATTACCAAGGCCTATGAGTCCAGGGAACAGGCCAAGGATTCAATTATCAACGATCTGCTGTTCCTGCAGAAAGAGCGCTCCGCGGACCAGGCGGAAAAATACAAAGGGGATATTATCAAGGCCGGCACCTTCCTGCTTGAGTCCTACCTGGGCAATGTCTGGCCGGAAATGAAGGTGGAATGGGGAACCTACCGGGATCACCTCGGCCACCAGTGGGCCGATGACGGCTACGGCTGCTGGCGCTGCCACGATGAGGAGCATGTCAACAACTCCGGCGAAACCATCTCGCAGGATTGCAGCATCTGCCACGACGAGCCGTAAGGGTACAGATAATTTTTCGTTTAATATCATTATGTTAATCGCAGACAACAGGCCCTTGACAACCCTTTCGCCGGCCATTAGGTTATTGTATAGAGAGACATGAGTCCTCGCAAGGAGGTGAGAGAGGAGATGAAGGCAGGAGAATTCGGGTTAATGAAAGTGCTGGACATAACGACAGCGCTCTTACTGGTGCTTGGAGGTCTTACCTGGGGGGTGGGAGGCATTATCGGCTTTGAAGCCGTAATGACTTTTCTCGGCAACCTGGGGATCTCCAGCAGGATCGTTTCCGTTCTCATGGGGATCTGCGCCATCTATGAGGTAAGCATGTGGAAGGCCATTCCCCGGCGGTGGGGTTGCACGATGAGTGGCGAAACACCTCATCCTGCACACAGCTGAGAGTGACGGAAAGCAAGAGGAGAGCTGTGAGTACGCTTTTTCCCGGCAGCGGGAAAGAGAGTGAAGCATGAAAGATACTTCGCCGGCAAGGCAGAAACAGCCGGCAGATAACATAAAACCTTGGCCCGCGGCAGGAATGCGGGACCTTGGCCCGCGGCAGGAATGCGGGTCAAGGTTTTTTTTATCCTTTGTCCTGTCAGGCTGGAAAAATCCGGCCGGAATGGATAAATCGAGTCCGGCCGCTGCCCGGTTGCCCCCATTTTCCCAATCCTGCCGCCGGCCACCGGTATGGCATCATTCTTGTAAGTTCAAATTGCATCAGCGGTCACGGGGTTGTGGCGCATCCCCCTTTGCGGTTTTCTCCTGTCACCCACGACACTGCAAAGCGCCACGACCCTGTGATTGCTGATCCATTCCTGTTCTTTCCGAAGGGCGCACCGAAAATACGGCCCTTCCGGTTCTTTTTGAAAATAACACAGCGCGGAGGAGATGATGTTCTGTTATCAGTGCGAACAGGCGGCGAAAGGCAAAGGATGCACCATTGTCGGGGTCTGCGGCAAGAAACATGACGTGGCCGCCTTGCAGGACCTGCTTATCCACGCCCTGCAGGGGCTGGCGATTTATGCCGAAGAGGCGCGGCAATACGGGATCAGTGATCCCGAGGTCAACCTGTTTACCTGCGAGGCCCTTTTTTCCACCTTGACCAATGTTGATTTCGACCCCGAACGGTTCAGGCTACTCATCCATAAAACGTTCCGCCTGCGGGAAAAATTAAAAGACATCGTCCAGGCCAGCGGCGGCGGCAAACATTCCGAGCCGACGGTCAACTTTATCCCGGCGAACGGCATCGAGGAACTGGTCACGCAGGGGGAACTCTTCGGCATCAACAGCTATCCGGCTGCCGGGGAGGACCATCTGTCGCTGAAGCATATCCTGCTCTACGGCATGAAGGGGGTGGCGGCGTATGCCGATCATGCCAGGATTCTCGGCCAGGAGGATGAAAAAGTCTATGCCTTTCTCCATGAGGGGCTGGCAACCCTGGCGCGCCCCGGCCAGAACGCCGATCATCTCTATCAGATGGTCATGAAATGCGGGGAGATCAACCTGCGGGCCATGGAACTGCTTGACGCGGGCAATACCGGCACCTATGGCCAGCCCGTCCCGACCATGGTGCCGCTGGGCACCAGAAAGGGCAAGGCCATTCTGGTTTCCGGCCACGATCTGCTGGATCTCGAACGGCTCCTGCAGCTTTCCGCCGGCAAAGGGATCAATGTTTACACCCATGGGGAGATGCTGCCCACCCACGGTTACCCGAAGCTGAAAAAATACCCCCATTTTTATGGCCACTTCGGCACCGCCTGGCAGAACCAGCGCAAGGAGTTTCCCGATTTTCCCGGCCCCATCGTCATGACCACCAACTGCCTGGAAAAACCGGTGGAAACCTATAAGGATAATCTTTATACCACCGGGCTGGTGGGGTGGCCGGGAATCACCCATATCGTTGACAAGGATTTCAGTCCGGTGATTGACAAGGCCCTGGCCATGGAAGGCTTTACCGGGGACGTTGACCATGGCTCGGTCACCACCGGCTTCGGCCGCACGGCGATCCTCTCCGTGGCGGACAAGATCATTGCCGGGGTAAAAGAGAAGAAAATCAGGCATTTCTTTCTGGTGGCCGGCTGTGACGGCGCCAGGCCGGGCAGAAACTATTACACCCAGTTCGTGGAGCAGGTGCCGCAGGATTGCCTGGTGCTGACCCTGGCCTGCGGCAAGTTCCGTTTCTTTGATAAAAAACTGGGCGCTATCGACGGCATTCCACGCCTGCTGGATGTGGGACAATGCAATGACACCTATTCGGCCATCACCGTGGCCACCGCCCTGGCCACGGCCTTTGACTGCGGAGTCAATGATCTGCCGCTCTCTTACATCATCACCTGGTATGAACAGAAGGCAGTGGCCATCCTGCTCACCATGCTCTACCTGGGGCTGCGCAATATCCGGCTCGGTCCCACCCTGCCGGCTTTCATCACCCCCGGCATCCTCAATTCACTGGTCAGCACCTTCAACATCCAGCCGATTACAACCCCGGAAGAGGATTTGCGGGCGATCCTCGGGTGATGAGGGAAAGGCATTAGGCAAAAGGCAAGAGGCAAAAGTAAAGGTCCTTGCCTCTGCCCATGCTGAGGGCGGTTCGCCAACCGCCCCTTCAGCTTTGCCTTCCGCAATCCCCAATCCGAAATCCCTTTGCCTCTTGCCTTCACTGGGCGGGCATGAAACCCGCCCATACCCACCCTCCCCTCTTGCCTCTTGCCTAATGCCTTTTGCCTTCTTTTTGCCTTTTCCCTTCTCTTATGGTACAGATGCGGAGAGATTCAACCACGCAAATTTCTCCCATTTATGACAACACAGAAGACGAACGGCAAAAACCTGCAGCGCGCCTGGGTCCTGCAGCTCTACAGGGAACACGAAAGGATCTGCTGGCAATACGGGGTGAAACTCTCTCCCCCTGTCATTGAAATCAGCGACTCGACGACCACCTGGGGCTCCTGGCATCCGGCCGTGCGGATGATCAGAATCTCCGCCGGGCTGATCCGGCTTTATGCCTGGGATGTGGTCCTCAATATCCTGAAGCATGAAATGGCCCATCAGTTGGTCAGCGAACTCTTTGCCAGCCGGGACGCCCATGGCGCCCCCTTTGACAGGGCGTGCGACATGCTCGGCCTGCCCCGGGAATTCCGGGGAGCAAGCGGCGATCTCCCCAGAACCATCCCTGACCTGGCGGAAAGGGCGCGCGTGAGTTCCCATCACCACCTGCTCGTCAAAATCGAGAAACTGCTGGCCCTGGCCGAATCAGGCAATGAACATGAAGCGCTGCTGGCCATGGAAAAGGCAAACCAGCTCATGGTCAAATATAACATCAGCAGGATTGAAGAGCGCCGGCAGAGTGAGTATGACTGCATCATCATCAATCCCAAAAAGAAACGGATCGAAAATTACCAGCGGAAAATCTGCGCCATCCTGACCAGCCACTTTTTTGTCAGAATCATTCTGTCCGATCTTTTTGATGCGGATCTCTGCTGCACCCATAAGACCATCGAAATCCTGGGGGCCCGCGAAAATGTGCTGATGGCCCACTACGTCTATTCATTTCTGCTGGTCCAGATAGATTGCCTCTGGCAGCAGTATCAGCGCACCCATACCACCACCGGCCGGCAGAAACGGTCCTACTGCCTGGGAGTGGCTGACGGCTTTCACCGCAAACTCTCGGCCCAGCAGGAAAAAAACGTGGAACAATCAAAGGCCCCTGCCCGCGGCGGGCCCAGCTTGTCGGTCCTCGTGTGCAACAATGACCAGGGCCTGGTCCGGTTCATCAGGCAGCGCTACCCGCGCCTGGCGCATCGAACATCCGCCGCCGTCAGGGTCTCCCTCTCGGAGTACGAGGCGGGCTGCCGGGACGGCGGCAACCTCACCCTGCACAAGGGGATTGCCGGCCATGCCGGTTTTCTGGGCAGGATGCTGCCCGACCGTTCCTGACGCAATCATGAAAAAAGAGAACATTTTCGCAAACATCCCGGCCGACCTGCCGGCAGAACTTTTTGCCGAGATCCTGGCCGCCGGTTCCTGCCGGCTGGAACGCATCGTCTCCAGAGCCCATGCCACCCCGCCGGGTCAGTGGTATGATCAGGAAGAAAACGAATGGGTCATACTGCTGCAAGGCTCCGCCGCCCTGCGCATCGCCGGCGAAGATGAACTGACCGTGCTGCACCCCGGTGATTACCTGTTTCTGCCGGCCCATCTGCAGCACCGGGTTGAGTGGACGGCGGCGGAGACGGAAACCGTCTGGCTTGCATTGCATTATGAGGTGAAGTGATGGGAACAGGGAATCTTTCTGGCCGCTTCGGCAGCAGGGGAAACGTCTTGCCTGACATATTGAGCGAGAAGGCCGGCTGAGGTCCGGCAGCGCCGCGATTCGGCGGTTTTGTTTTTCTCAGCGGGAGGCCTTCGATGCGATATCGAGGGAGGTGATCCGGTTGCCGTCCCGGGCCTGATTGATCCAGTCGACCGCTTCATCATATCTGTTGAAGGGATAGATGCTCATGGTCGATGTTGCGGCAAAGATGCTTATCATTCTGATGATTGCATAAATGACATCGCTGGTCACGATGACCCCGACCCGGCATTTGCCTCGCATCTGCTCGTTTGCCTTGATAAAGGCCGCCAGAGCATTGAACTTGTCAAAGTCTATCTCCAGGGTCGCCCTGGATAAATCAACGATGCTGTCCATACCTTGCCTGAATTGCGGGTCGGCATATAATGAGGCAGCACCTTTTTTGATCTCCTCCACCGAAAAGTGACCGTTGCACATGACGTGGATAAGATTTTTCTCCGGGACAATCCGGAAGGATAATTTATCGACAAAATCCCTGGCCCCCAGAAAATCGGCGTAGAGCTGCCGGGCGCATTGCGGGCAGATGCTGTGGCTGAACCGGGCTTCGGAGTGATCCCTGATGTATTTTTCAATCTGATTCCAGTACCCCTCGTCATCCCGGATTTTTTTGCATGAAGAGCAGATCGGCAGCATGCCGCTCAATTTTTTGACTTCGATCAATGCGTTTTTCAGTTCCGTGATGAGGCGCAGATGCGCCTCTTCCAGCATTTTGCTCTCGGTAATGGGCAGAACCACCTCAAGCACGGACTCAACAGCCCCCATCCCGTTTCTGAGCGGGGTGGCAATGATCTTTGACCAGATTTGCCTGCCGTTGATATCTATTCCCGTCTGTTCGTGGACGTATCTTTCCAGATTGTTTTCCAGGACCTTTCTGACCCCGCAGTCCGGACAGATGCCGGACAGCCGGTTAAAGGCCAGATGGCATTTTTTCCCTTCCACATGGCCGAAAATATCCTGGATCACCTTGTTGGCCCAAAGCACCTGATAGTCGGGGGAAATAATGACAAGCCCGGCGCCGATGCTGCCGGTCATTTTCTCCAGCTTCTCCTTCTCGCCGTTCAGCAGGTCACCGACCTGTTTGCGCTTTTCCTCGATGCTGATGGCCTGGGCAAGGAGCAGCAGCAGATTTTTATCCGATTCATCCGGGTTGAAATCGTGCTGAAAGACAACGCATAAAGAACCGACGCATTGATCGTCAAGGATAGCGGCCGCGCCCATATAGGACTGCAGATTATACAACCTGACATTGGCATCCGAGTCGGCATACGGCGATAGCTGCAGATTTCTGACCAGATAGACATCATGCCTGGGCTTCCTGATCACATCATAACAGATATGGCCGTCCGCCCTGTCGAACGTTTTGTATCCCGGCGGGGGATTCCACAGTCCCCAGGAGCGGAGCATGCCGTTATCGAAACGGTTATACAGGGCGCAGGCCGCTCCGAGTTCTTCTCCGCAAAGGGCAGTGAGCTTGTTGATGTTGTCAAGCGGGTCCGAACTGAAAGTCAGAAAACAGGCGGTAGTCTTCGCCAGTCTGTCGGAATTGATTGCCGGAATGATCATTTATCCCTCCTTACCAGAGGAGTTCAGCGTCCGGGACAGCTTTTAGGGCATCGTAAAAATTCGGATGTTCGCGTTCGGGAGAATGCCTCAACAGGGAAAACAGATCGCTTTCCCCCGTTCCCATGCAGGTCCCCCCAGCAAAAGCATTCTGTTCTGCTCCCAATGATTGTTAATCAATAGCCGAACTGCACATGAAAATCAATCTCTTTCCTAATATGATCCGGGCTGCGACATGAATCGCCCGGCAGGATCGACCCATTGAAACTGTTGCCGGAAAGCAGACGACAAAGCAACGCCCGGCCCTTTTGATTTTAAGGCATCGTGAAAAATTGACCGCCGGCCCACGCCACTGACTGTGTGCCGGGATCATCCTTTCTTGCCAACAATGCTGAGGACAACGGCAACGATAACAATCCGGTTTGTCCTGCTTTATTACCCCCCACGCCCTGTTGCGCAATTCAACCCAATGCAAAATAAATGATAAAACGTATCGAAACATACATTCCTAACTAACAAATCACCCTACAATCTTCAAATGCATTTTTTTAAATAAATAACATGCCGTTTTAACAGAAAAAATATTAACAATTATCATGCTGCTATTTTTTTATTATTGACTTCACTATATTTCCCATCATATCGTTTTTTTAAACAGCCGTTTGATTTCGCCTTACCAGGCAGCGGCAAAAATCCACACTATTCATTTTAGATGCATTAATTCGACGAGTTAGTACGAATGGATAGATCTACCCAATGATCTGTCGCGCCTAAATGACCTTCAAGACATGTTTTAATCAAAATGATTGTTAGAAAATTTCCTAACTAACTGATTAGCTTTTATCCCTTTTTACTTTTCATAATTTCAGCTGTTTGATTTGCAGAAAAAATACGGCATGTCCCGGTTTTATTGCTCCGGCGCGTCAACTTCTCCATGATCCTGCTGACTGCGCCGGCCGTCGTACCCGGTCATGCCGCCTTGAAAATAACGCGGGAAACGACTGTCCGTTGCCCGTCGCTGGTCAAGAGGTACACAGTAGACCTACAACACGGAGGAGAGGGGATGGGAAAAAAAATGGCGGGAATGGGAATCTTGTCCATGCTGCTGTGGGGATCTCCCGCATTGGGGGCGGACAATGCCGCGCTTGAACAACAGGTGCAGGAGCTGTTCAGACAAAACCAGCAGATGGCCGAAAGAATCCGGCAGCTGGAGGCGGTCCTGGCAAAGCAGACCGAAGAAGACAAGGCTACAGAAGAAAAAACGGCTGAGAAGGCGGAGGAGCAGCAGCCCCTGCTGCATGTGATCAACGAGCATGTGGCCCTCTCCGGCCGGGTGGAGGTGGAGGCGACCAGCAGCAAGGATTTCGACGGTATCGAGAACAGCGACGTGACCCTGGCCACGGTGGAGATCGGCCTGCAAACCGCGCTGTCGGACTGGTCCAGCGCCCGCCTTCTCCTGCTCTACGAGGAGGGTGAGGAAGACAACCATCTCATTGTCGACGAAGGGGTCATCACCCTGGGGAACATGGAGAAAGTCCCCGTCTATCTCGTAGCCGGCAAGATGTATCTGCCCTTCGGCTTTTATGAAAGCTCCATGATCTCCGATCCCCTCACCCTGGAACTGGGGGAAACAAACGACAGCGCCGCGCAGGTCGCCTTCAATGCCGCCGGTTTCTATGGATCGGTCTATGGTTTTAACGGCGACATCAACGAAACCGGGGAAGACGATAAAATCGACTCCTGGGGCGCTGATATCGGCTACGGCTATGAGGCCGAAGGGTTCTGTCTCGAAGCGGGGATCGACTGGATCAACAACATCGGCGACACCGACCCGGTCGGCGACTATCTACTGGATGACGTCTCCATCGATGCCATTGACGACTACGTTGACGGCTTAGCGGCCCATGCCGCTTTCAGCCTGGGTCCGTTCCGGCTGATCGGCGAATATGTGACTGCCCTCGACGAGTTCGATGTCGCGGAAATCGACTTTGACGGGCAAGGGGCTGAACCGGAGGCCATGATTTTCGAGGTCAACTATACCACGCAGCTTTTCAACCGGGAAACAGTCTTTGCCCTGGGCTACCAGACCACGGACGAAGCCCTGGCCCTCGGCCTGCCGGAAAAACGGTATCTCGGCGCCGGGCATATCTGCCTGTTTGATCACACCCTTCTCGCCTTTGAATACCTGCACGACGAGGATTACGACGAAAACAAGGGCGGAACGGGCAAAGACGGGCACGCGGCCACGGTGCAGCTGGCCGTGGAATATTAATTAATGACGGAAAGGAGTGAGGAGTAAGGAGTAAAGGCAAAAGGCAAAAGGCAAAAGGCAAAAATGCTACTCGCAAATGCCGGTCGTGAAAAGGTTTTTCTTTTGCTTCTCACTCCTGACTCCTCACTCCTCACCCTTCACTCCTGACTCCTCACTCCTAACTCCTCACTACAACCTACAACCACAAAGGAGACACACAATGAAATCGAAACAGGCAGCAATGATGATCAGCCGCACGGTGGCATATGCAATTATTATCCTCGGCTTTGCCGTGTCCACGGCCGGCGCCGCTGATTATGCCACCCTGACCGGCATGTTTTCCGGCTACAAAAAATCCATTTCCGATTTTGCCGATGCCCTGTATGCCAATGACTGGGCAAAGGGCAAAACAATCGCCCAGGATCTGGCCGCACAATCCAAGGCCTTTAAGGCCCTGTCGGACAAGGAGTACAAGGAGGACTGGGAATGGGAAACCCAGGGCATGGTGAACCACTCGGAGGAACTGGTCGAGCTCTGTGATGAAAAGGCGAGCAACGACGCCTACTTCGTCAGCGCCGCCCTCTTCCTGCACCTGAACCATGTGGTGGCTTCAACCCCTTTGTGGCTGCGGGACCATGTGGGCGAGATGGTGAAACAGGCCACGGAGGGAGTGGCCCAGAAAGATAAGGACAAGGCCATTGCCGCGGGCGAGGAGATCCACCTGGCCGCGCACGAACTTTCGATTTCCGGGCAGATCATGGAGAATACATTCGCCAACACCCGCTGGATCAAGGACGCGCGGAAAATGCACCTGCTGGGCGACGAATTCCAGAGCGCCGTCAACGAAGGAAACTGGGAAAGCGCCCAGAAGCAGCTTGCTGAAATCGAGATCATCTACAAGAAGGTTGCTTCCTCGTACAAAAGCTGAAACAGACCCAGGCGCAAGGACAACCGGACTCGTAAAAACTGAAATCAACCACGGAGAGCACAGAGCCAACAGAGATAACCAGCTGTAATCAAAAAATATTTTCTCTGTGATCTCTGTGTGCTCCGTGGTAAACTTTTTACGAATTCATCCCTTTTGCTTTTGGTGTATTTTGCCTGTTGCCGTGTCACCATTGCCTATAGCCTATCGCCTGCTGCCTTTTTTAAAAATTTCTCAACCCAGGCCCA
>JACQYM010000114.1:0-2132 GCA_016208225.1 Deltaproteobacteria bacterium
TAGGTTTTATATCATGATATCAATATCAAAATTGGTAATAGTACATCTTGCCTCGGAGAATGCTGAGAGCGCACAGCAACCCCCTTAGTCCCCCTTTTTTAAGGGGGATTGTGGCGGTAGTCCCCCTTAACAAAGGGGGATTTAGGGGGTTATTACTCTGCGCCCTTTGCGCCCTCTGCGGTGAACTATTATGTTTAAGTTAACCAAGCACATTATATTTTCTTATCCTGAAATCAACGCCTAATTCTTCGGCTATCTTTTTGCATTTTTCCGTATCTATATCGGGTGATTCTACAATAGAAACCTGCACGTTCGGTATAACCTGTTTTGCATCCTTAATGAATTGAATCAGGGCAGGATATGCCCGTTCTCCAAAAACGGGTTTACATATCTCTTCATATTTCCTGGCAGTCTCGGCATTCAAACTGATGCAGATAGTATCAATCAATCCTTTTAATTCAGGAACAATGGGTCTCCCATTGATCAGGTCTCCGTGACCATTTGTATCCAATCGGATACGCTTCCCCTTTGATTTCAGAAATTTTGCTATGGTTATCAATTCATTCAGCCGTTCTGTTGGCTCACCATAGCCGCAAAAAACGACTTCATCGTATTTGCCGGGGTCTCCGATGGCATGGATTACTTCTTCTGCGGTTGGTTCTTTCTTTAACCCTAAATGATGGCCTTTCACAATGGGATAGGTTTCTCTCATGCAAAAGTCGCACACATTCGAGCACCGATTGGTAAGATTTATGTATAATGAATTTCGGATGGCATAAGCAATCCTTCCTTCCTGCTCAGGCTCACCAATACCAAACAATTTATAGGCATTAAAGGTGGTAATCCGTTTAATATCCTCCACGGACAAACCATAGATATCGGCCAGCACAGGAATAATGTACGATAAATAGGAAGGCTCATTGCGCTCACCTCTCTTTGGCTGAGGAGACAAGAAAGGAGAATCCGTTTCCAAAAGAAGCCTTTCAACGGGGACCGATTTCGCAACCTCTCGCAAGTTTTGAGCATTCGAAAAGGTAATCGGCCCTGCAAAAGATACGTACAATCCTAATTCTATGCACTTCTTTGCGGTTTCCCTCGTCCCGCTAAAACAATGCACCACACCCTTGAGCGTGCCGTTTTTGTATTCCTCCAATATCTTCAGGCAATCGCTACTGGCATCGCGTGAGTGAATAATTACCGGCAGGTTGTGGGCTTTAGCCAGGGCAAGATGTTTACGGAAAATACGCTGCTGGTCTTCATGAGGACTGCGATTACGATAGTAGTCAAGCCCGGTTTCCCCGATCGCTATGACCTTTGACTCTTTAACCAGAGATTCAAGGGTCTTCCAGTCTTGTTCCAGGAGTTCAAGCGGAAAAAAGGGGAGCTGACCGACAAACTGCATGCCGTTTATGCCAAGGCTGCCGCGGCCCTGGGCCGTTTCGTCCATGACGGCCCCCAGGACATGCGCATTACCGTGCAGGGCGGCATCGGCACCGCCGCCGAAGACCGTCTCATGCTGCAGCACTACGACGTCGACGGTACGGGCTGGGGCACCCCCTTCCTGCTCGTGCCCGAGGCGATCAATATTGATGAGGCCCATCTGCAGAAACTGCTCAACGTCACCAGCGAGGATGTCTATCTGAGCGACAGTTCGCCCCTGGGCGTCCCGTTCTGGAATCTGCGCACATCGGCCAGCGAAGAGGCAAGGCGGCGCCGGATCAGGGAGGGAAAGCCCGGTTCTTCCTGCCCCAAGGGCCATATTTCCAACAATACTGAATTCACCAGGATACCGATTTGTCTCGCCTCCCGCACCTACCAGAAAAAGAGACTGGCGCAGCTGCCGGCAGAGGGCCATCCACCGGCGCTGCTGGAAAAGATGCAGGAAGGGATTGTTGTCAAGTCCTGCATCTGCCATGATCTTGCCGGCTGCGTCACCCTGAAGGCCGGCATCGACCCGCATGCCACCCCTGCCGTCTGCTGCGGCCCCAATATTGTCAATTTCCGCCGGGTCGCCACCCTGGAAGAAATGGTTGGCCATATTTACGGCAGGATCTCCCTGCTGGCCAAGGCCGGCCGGCCGCACATGTTCGTCCGGGAAAGCGGCCTTTTCGTCGATTACCTCCGCAGTGAAC
>JACQYM010000114.1:2153-7922 GCA_016208225.1 Deltaproteobacteria bacterium
CTGGAAAAAATTTCGGCGGGCATCCTGGCCCGCGGCCCCGGCTACCTGCAGGAAACAAGGGAAAATCTCATCCAGGGCATTGAGTATTACCAGGAGCATTCCCGCCAGCTGGCCCAGGAGCAGGCCGAGCAGTTCTTTCATGAACTGAAAAAAATGCATGAAACGCTGGAATCGCTCCCCCTTGGTGATGGCTGATGGGCGGGTTTTGAACCCGCCCCTACACCATCATGGGTGGTATTAAATCCGCAATCCGCAATCCCATGTCTCTTCACTCATAATGCGCCATCCACGCGGCAAATATAAACCCTGGTCGTGGCCGACCCGGGTTCTGCTTTTTTTCGGCTTTTTCGCAGCGGGTGCCATTGCCCTGTCCCTGGCCATGGTTCTCTGTTTCCGCTGGCTGCCCCTGCCGACCAGCGCCTTTATGCTGGAACGGCATCTGGCGCAACTCTTCGACCCCGGCTACCGCCCCCGGATCAGCTACCAATGGGTGGACTGGCCGGCGATTTCCCCGCACCTGCCCCTGGCCGTGGTTGCCGCGGAAGACCAGAAGTTTCTCCACCATTCCGGTTTCGACTTCGATTCCATCAACAAGGCGCTGGAAAAAAGCAAGAAGGGCGGGCGGCTGCGGGGGGCGAGCACCATCACCCAGCAGGTGGCCAAGAATCTCTTTCTCTGGCCGGGCCGCAGTTACGTGCGCAAGGGGCTGGAGGCGTACTTCACGGTGCTGCTGGAGATGCTGTGGCCGAAAAAGAGGATCCTTGAGGTGTATGTCAATGTGGCGGAGTTCGGTGAGGGCATCTATGGGGTGCAGGCCGCGGCCGAGAGCGTTTTCCGCAAGCAGCCCTCGGAGTTGACGAAATGGGATGCGGCCCTGCTGGCCGCCGTGCTGCCCAACCCCAAGGTGCTGCGGGCCGCCAGCCCCTCGGCCTATGTGCTGGAGAGAAGGCGCTGGATTGCGGGACAGATGCGGCAGTTGAACGGCACCGATTTTCTGCAGGGGCTGTGAGAAAGAAGTGCCTAAAGTGCACTAAAGTACTTGAAGTGCCTTAAGTTAAAAGGTTGCATCTGATCAAGAAATGCCGTAATTTTAGTCACTTTAGTCACTTTAGTCACTTTAGTCACTTTAGTCACTTATCTCTGCGGGATGATGCCGGCCGCTGAAATCCCTTTGATGCGATACTCCGCGCTGTTGATGAAGTTGGCAAAAATCACCAGAAAGGAGACGGCCACCAGCCCCATCAGTTTCTTGTCCTGGTACAGATCAGCCAGGCGTCTTTTTTTCATCTCCCGATTGTCATACACGAAATATCTTCTGAACAGCCCGTCCAGCACGGAGCCGCTTTCCTCGCTGATACGCTCGAAACCGGCGCCATGGGAATATTCCATTGCCTCCAGCAGCAGGGCGCGCTGGTCGGCGGGCGCCGGCAGGTGATAGGCGAAAATATGGAGCATGATGGTCTGCGCCTCCCTGATGCTGGCCACGGCCAGGGAATAAAAGAGCTTCTGCGCCGCTTTGCCCAGCGGCACCTCCTCATCCCGCAGCATGGACAGGAAAACGGCATTCTTGTACAGCTGGAAGAGCCGCATGGCGCCGTTGATTTTGCCGGCCGTGGGATGGGGCTGGCTGAGGCGCAGCCCCTTGTAAGAATTGACAAACAGAATATCAAAGATGATCTGAAAGGATCTGGTGTTGTCGGTGAAATCCTGCAGATCGATGCGGAGATCAAGGGTGTTGTCCAGTCGGTCCGCCAGTTTGACCAGCGCCAGTTCCGGGGTTTTTTTCGCCTGCTTGAGCAGGCGGCCGAGGTATGCCGTGTAGGCCTGGCCCTTCTGTTTGGCGAGAAAGGCGATCCGTTCATTGAGCAGCCAGTTGGCCTGGGCGTCTATCTTCTCCAGCAGTCCGCGGTACCTGTTGTCGAGCCGGGTCCAGGTTTCCGGGCTGTATCTGTCGGCGATCAGGTCTTCCTGTTGATCATGGAGCAGGGCGGTGAGCAGGTTCAGAGGGTCTGGCCGCTCATGGGCTTTGGCCAGCAGCGCCGAGGCGCGGATCGGATGAAGGATGGCCAGGGGGCCGAGGCGACGCTTCTGGTTGCCGTATGCTTCGCCGATGTATTCAAGGGCCTCCAGGAGCAGACTTTCCGAGTCCTCGTCCAGCACATCGGGTTTTCCCACCAGCAGGTTCAGAATCCCCCGCCAGTTGATGGGCTCACCGGCCAGTTGGTAATTGAGGAAGGAGGAAAGGGAGAGAAACTCCTGGGTATCGATGAGCGGTTTCATGCCTCACACCTTGTATGATGGACTCATAAAAACTGAAAATTAACCACAGAGGGCACAGAGCTCACAGAGATAACTGATTGTAATTCAACTTTCGGTGTTGGCATAACATATTGAGATCATGATTTATATGACAATATTGCCAATCGTCATTCCGGCATGTTTTTAGCCGGAATCCAGTATCAGGGCGTTTTCTGGATGCCGGATCAAGTCCGGCATGACGGATTGCATACTGCTATTCATACAACTCATTGTAATCTCGTATTATTACATAACTCCGTAAGTTGAGATTGTAATTAAAAATGTTTTCTCTGTGGTCCTCTGCGTGCTCCGTGGTGAAAATAGACTTTTTACGAGTTCATCTTGTATGGATACATATAATTCTGCGGGAAGAAAACCATTGGTTGGCAGCGATGGGATTGCACCGCATCCATATGAGATATACCATGCAAGTCGCCAAGCACAAGCTTTTTCCTCAGCAATCCGGTGATGGCGTTGACGAAGGATTCCACCCCAGCCTGGCCGCCATTATTGCCCTTGCTATTTGACATTTTGGTGGAGTAAAAAATGAATGGAGGGAATTGATGATGGCCCGGTTCACCTCGCGGTTGAACCGGGGCGCAAAATGAAAAGGAGTCAATGGAATCATGAATAAACTGTTGAAGAATATGGCGGTCTGTTTTGCGGCCGGCTGCGCCGGCGGACTGGCGAACAGCATTGTCCTGTGGCTGGCTGGCGCCACGGGCGTGACCACGGCCCTCGGGGTCAACCTGGCGCCGGCATTCACCCCGGCCTGGCTCTATCCGCGCATCGTCTGGGGCGGCTTGTGGGGTTTTCTGTTCCTCGTCCCGGTGCTGCGCAACTCGCCATTCTGGCGCGGGCTGGCGTGGAGCGCCGGGCCGACTGCGGTGCAGCTCTGCATTATCTTTCCGCTCGTGGCCAAAAAATGTCTTTTCTGGCTGGCCCTCGGCGCGCTTACCCCGCTGCTGGTGGTGCTCTTCAATGCCGTCTGGGGAGTCGCGGCCGCGGCGCTCCTGGCGCGGATTGAGGATGCGCCGGACCAGACGCGGACCGGCTGAAACCCTCATCCGTAACCAGGCAAAAAAAAGGAGACCATGGAACCAGTCGGGAAACATTTTGCAGCAAAAAAAGTAATCTCTTATGAAATCATCGCCACGCTGCTCATCATCGGGATGATCTGGCTTGATGAAATCATTGATATCCCTTATCTGCTGCTGGGCGGGGAGGCAACGGCGATAAACTGGCGGGAATCGCTGTTTGAAAGCACGGCCATTGCCATGGTCGGAGTGGTGATCATCTCTTTTACCGGCAAGGTGTTTCAGCGCATGACATACCTGGAGGGGATTTTGCCGGTATGTGCCAACTGCAAGAAAATCAGAGATGATAAAGGGGACTGGCAGCAGATTGAAACATTCATCCGGGACCGGTCCGCCGCCCAATTCAGCCATGGCATCTGCCCGGCATGCGCCAGAAAGTTGTACCCGGAGTATTATCATGACAAATAGCAGACGCCCGGCCCATCAGGGCCTGGCCTGGCGCGGCGCGGCTGGAGGATGCCCGGTCGCGCCGGCTACGCCGGCATGATCTACCGCATCACCTACAGCAGCGACAACCGCTCAGCCGTTGTAAAAAAATAACATGGCCGGAGAAATGCGCGGAACGGCACTCTTTTCAGTACCCCCTTGAGGGGTACTCTTTTCAGTACCCCCTTGGGGTATAAGGAGCCGTAACGAAATTGAAAAAATGGCCATGTTATTTCGTAACGGCACTTAAGAAAAAAAGTGAACAGAGGAAGAGAATGAAAGTACACGTTTTACAGCATGTGCCGTTTGAAGGCATCGGCAGCATGGCCTCGTGGCTGGCAGAGCGCGACGCCGCCATCAGCAGCACCCGTTTTTTTGAGAATCCGGTTTTGCCGGAGTGCAGCGGTCTTGATCTGATTATCGCCATGGGCGGGCCCATGAGCGTCAATGATGAAGCGACCCTGCCGTGGCTCAGGCCGGAGAAGGAGTTCATCCGAGCCGCAGTGGCGCATGGGGTGCCGGTCATCGGCATCTGCCTCGGAGCCCAGCTGATTGCCAGCGCCCTGGGCGCCCGCGTTTACCGCAACGCCGCAAAGGAGATCGGCTGGTTTCCCATCCGGGCGACGGCCGGCGGGGCGGACACATTTTGCTTTCCCGACCAGTGCACGGTCTTCCACTGGCACGGCGAAACCTTTGATCTGCCGGCAGGGGCGGTCCGGCTGGCGCAGAGCGCCGCCTGCCAGAACCAGGCATTCCAGCTTAAACGCCATGTCATCGGCCTGCAGTTTCATCTGGAAACAACCCCGGAAAGCGCCCGGGCCATTCTGGACAACTGCGGCGACGAACTTGTCCCCGGCCCGTATGTCCAGACCGAGGCTGAACTGCGGCAGGTGGCGACCGGGGCCTATGCCGGGATCAACCGCCTGATGGGGGAGGTGCTTACGTATGTCACAAAGTGATTGCGGATTTAACCACGAGCCACGAACCATAAGCAATCACGCATGAGCCAAACAAAAAAGCGGGCCTCCCGGCCCGCTTTTTTGTTTAGTTTTCCATCCACTTTTCGAGTTTCTTGACCTCGTTTTCGGTCAGCACGATCCGCAGAGGACCACGTTCGCCTTCAACCAGGGCCATGGATTTCTCGAACAGGGTATGCGTATTGCCGAAAGTATGAGCAAAACTGCTTGCTTCGACATCGGAGTATGCTACCGCAGCCTTGAAATCGCTGACGGCGTCCTCCTCGCAGCCGAGTTCGCTTCTGGTCAGACCCCTGGCCAGGAACGAGGTGCCACGCTCCGGATTAAGAGCAATGGCGTGATCCAGATCCTCCAGCGCATGCTCGAAGTCTCTGATGTCCATGTACGTGATGCCGCGATAGTAATAGCCCCGTTCATTGTTGGGATCAAGGGCCACGACAGCACTGAAGTCATCGAGGGCTTTGTCATATTCCGCTTTTCTCAGATAGGCCACGCCACGGCTCAAGTAGGTGCGCACCGGATCATACCCTTCGTCATGGGCTCTGGTGTACGCCTTGATACTCTCTTCTATATGTCCGCCGATGAAGAGATCCTGCCCTTCATGGAACAATTCTGTTGTTGTCATATCAATACCTCCACCCTTTGTGCATCGGTTCATAAGGAAAAAAATCTCCTTCCCTCCACACTTCATCCTTCTTATACTAAAAGTAATGATTATCAAGAGAGGGCGCCATATGTATATGATGTTTTTTGCGGAGTTTTTCCGGATTCCCCTTGCTGTTTAAGGGTAACCTTTTGAAATCGTGCTTGGTTTTTGCGGCAATTTGTGATTTTCTTTTAAGGAGTAAGGAGTAAGGAGTAAGGAGTAAGGAGTAAGGAGTAAGGAGTAAGGAGTGAGGAGTGAGGAGGGAGAAGGGGCATCCAGTTGAGGGGCCGGAATGCCGGTTAACCGCCATCTCCGCAAGCGGGAA
>JACQYM010000115.1:0-4110 GCA_016208225.1 Deltaproteobacteria bacterium
CTCTGTGCGCTCTGTGGTTAGTTTTCAGTTCTTTATGAGTCCGTCAGTCAGAAAGAGCGCCCCCACCGGCGAGGGAAGTGTGTGATCCGGTGGGGGCGCGGGGAAGAAGAAGCAATCCTGCAGGTTCAACTCACCCCGGTGCACCCGGAGAAATAACCCCAACTTTTTCCGGATGCTCCGCTGGTCAATTCCTCTCGGGTGTCATCAATTGTCGGAATCAAAATGCAGGGATTCACCGTCGCTGTCACTGTCGCTGTCCGCGTCGTCCGTGTCATGGGTGCCGCAGTGGCCATACTTGTCCACCTTGGCCGACCAGTAGAGACCGGTCTCATAATTGGGGGCCTGCCAGGAAAAATTGACCACGGTGGTGTTGTATTTCGGCAGATATACCTCCTTGCACAGATGGCCGACCGCGGTGCCGACCTTGTCAAAGCCCATCATTTTGACCGCGGCATAGACGCTTTGGCCCGTGGTGTTTTTGACCGCGGCGGAAACGTTGGTCGTCGAGTTCATTTTGACGGAGCCCGCGGCCAGAGCCAGGCCCGTTGCTGACATGGCGATAAGCATCGCCAGGAGAATAATTTTTACTGATTTCATTTTATGTCCTCCACTAGGGAAAAATTTTATTTGCGTGCAATACGTTACGGGGTGACGGTATTCGGGGCGTCAATAGTGACGATAAACTCGGCCGGGCCGCTGGTGCCGGGCTCGGTAACCGCCGTGGTCGCATCAAAGGTCGGGGTCACGCGCAGGGTGAAATTGCCGGCAGGCAGCGATCCCACATTGAGAAAGGCATTGATGTTGACGTTGGCCAGATCGTCGATGTCGGCGGCTGACCAGGCCGGATTGGCCTTGATCAGGTCAAGCTCGGCCGCGGTGAGAGTCACCGGCGGCCGGATGTCGGTGCCCACCACCGGCGGAATATTCCAGGTGCCGTCGGCGTTGGCGGTGATAGTAACCGACTCCCGGTAGGTGACCCACGGCGCGTCACAGCCCAGATTGTCCACGCAGGCCTGGTCGCAGTCGGCGGAGACGAGGCCGGTCTGGCCGGCCGCTTCGTCGAAGTTGCCCGGGCAGCTTGCCATGAGGCTGTTGTCGGTGTAAATAATGCCGTCCGCGTCAAAGTAGAGTCCGCCTTTCAACTGGTTGGAGGGCAGCCATTCGCCGAAGAGGTCCGTATGCACGGCGGACATGTCCGAGGCCACGATGTGGGTCTGGTTGGCCGTCATCAGGAAGGTGGCGCGCACGTACGGGTTGAAATAGCCGTAGCTGGTGTGGTGCTGGTCCGGGGCGCCGAAGAGACCGTGGGCCTGCAGGGCGTCAAGCTCTCCCTGTTTCATGATATCGCTGGTGATCGGCACCGTGTAGTCATAGGCGGCGCCGTTTCTGGCGCTGAAGGCAAGGCCGTCGCCGGGGCCGGCTTCGGTGAAGTTGCCGCCGGCATCAAGGAAGCCGACCTGCATGGTAAAGCCGGTGACCCGGGAACCGGTCTGGTTGCCGTATTTCATGAGCAGCCGGTAGGTATCGACCTGGCCGTTGTCCTGGACATTGAAGGTCAGATCAACCGGCGCGTCCAGCACATAGCTGACCATTTTGAAGCGTTTGCTTGACTGAAAGGGGTCGGAGCACTGTTTTTTGTCAATACCCCACCAGTCGCTCATCTGGGTGATGTCATTGCCGTCGGCATCGAGGACCACGGTGGAATCGGGATTCCAGCCGGCGGACATGATGCAGTTGTCGCCGGTCACATCATCGCCGTTGACAATGCTGAGGCCGGGGCCCTGGGTGTCCCTCTCCTTCCAGGTCATGGCGCCGACCAGGGTGCCGGCAGGATTATAGATGGCGCCCGAGCCTGATGTATACTTGGCCCAGCCGCTCGGCATGAAGCCGCCGGCGGAGACGGCGCCGGTGATCGGATCCGTCAGGTATCCCGGCTCCACGTAATTGTACTGGTCAAAGACAAAACCCGGGTCGGCGATATTGGTCGGTGTGCGGGGCACAACCAGGCTCTGGTCCCATTCCGTGATCAGGCCCGCCTCGGCGACACTGAATGTGGTCAGTGCGCCCAGGGCAGCTGCGGCTGCAATCAGTTTCCGTGTCTTCTTCATGGTGCAATCCTCCGGTTTTTTTGGTGACGAATTCTGCTGATGAGGTCGTCATTGTTGAAGTGCCCGTGAAAATGGGGACTCCTTTGATGAGTGGTTGGTGCGGTATTTTGTCGCTGAGACAATTTGCCGCAGTAACCACCCCATTCGCACAATGAATGCCAAACAGGTGGAGCAGGAGGGAAAGATGAGAAACTAATGCTGTAACTAGCTGAATATTCGACAGATAATTTTTGTTTTTGGTCAGGGCGCCAGCGGCGCGCCGGCGGGACGGGAGGCATGCCGGGCATGGCGGCGCTCAGTTACTGCGGGGCGCTGGTCAGATTCTGGCGGGTTCAGCCTGGCGGAGACGACATGACGCCGCGGTAGAATACATAGCGGTTTCCTCCCTGAACTTTCGCCTCATACATGGCGGCGTCGGCATGGTGTAAAAGGGTGCTGCCGTCGTGGCCGTCGTCCGGGAAAAAGGCGATGCCGATGCTGATGCCGATCTTTTCAGGGCCGGTGGCGGAAAAGGGCAGGGAGATTTCTCTGATGATCTTGCCGGCAACAAGCTCCGCATCCTGATGGTCGTTCAGGTTGGTCAGGATGATGGCGAACTGGTCACGCTTCATCCTCGCCACCGTGTCCGTTTCTCTGACCGACTGCAGAAAACGCTTGGCGGTCTCCTGGAGAATCAGGTTGGCGGCGGCCTGCCCTCTTGTCTCAATGATTGTCGAAAAACGGTCCACATCGAGCAGAAGCAGGGCCATCGGCCGGCCGGAAGCTCTGGCCATGGTCAGGCCGTGACCCAGGCGGTCCTGGAGGAGATTGCGGTTGGGCAGATGGGTCAGGGTATCGTAATCGGCCAGGTTTTCCTTGTTTTTCAGGTCTTCCTTTAATTCCCTGATATCCCGGGCCAGGCAGATGATGCCCTCAACCTTTCCGGAGGTCGTGTAAAAGGTGGTCCCGGAAAAAAGAACCGGAATATGGCGGTTGTCGCTGGTCCGCAGCATCATCTCGAGGTTGGTGATGGATTTGCCCTGCAGCAGTTCCTCGAAAATGGTCTGGATGGTGGCCATGACGCCATATTCACTGAAGATGTGATGGGCCGGTTTATGGAGCAGATCTTCCGCATTGTATGCCAGGAGGTTCAGGGCGGATTGATTGACCCGCGTAATGGTAAGGGTCGGGGAGAGGACCAGCAGGCTGTCCGACATGTAATTGATGATGTTGTCCAGATAGTCCTTGGATACGGAAATCTTTTTCAGCTCCTCGGTCATGTTCCAGAAGGAGAGGGCCAGACTGCAGATCTCATCCCCCTTGGTGCAGATCTGCGGTTTTTCGATCGGTTTGCCGAGGGCAAAACCGTCGATCATCTCCCGCAGCCTTTTCAGGGGGGTGATGAGCTGGCGGTTGGCCAGCACGTTGATGAACAGGGTGATGATGAACAGCACGGCCACAAACAGGCAGTAAAGCAGCCTGGAATTGCTCGAAGTCCGCTGTTTGTTGTCTTTGATTTCGTTGATGACCGTGCCGCTGAGCTGGGCGGTCATCCTCTCGAAGTCCGCTTCCAGCCCATCCCGCAGCTTGCCGATGCGCAGCATCTGCTGGGTCTGGGCAAAGGGATCGGTGCTGTGCGACATCTGCGGATACTGCTCCGCCGCCAGGTTGAAATAATCCTCATAGGAGTCGCGCAGGGTCAACAGCTGGGTGTAGAAGTTCAGATCGCGGCTTGATGCCGTGTGCACCATTTCGTTTAAGAGCGAGAGCAGCTCCTCATGATGCTGCCGGGCTTTGGTCAGCTCATCGATGTCCCCGGTCAGCAGACCGTTTTCAAAATTTTTCGTCTGCTCGGTGAAAATGGTGTAGAGCTTCTCGCCCTTCAACGCCAGCGGGAAATGGATCGCCTCCAGACTGGTCAGGCTTGCGGTGATGCGCATATTGGCCAGCGAGGCCGTTATGGTGGCAACGAGATAGGCGTGCAGCGCAACCGATACGCAGCTCCACACCTTGGCTCTGATAT
>JACQYM010000115.1:4193-5632 GCA_016208225.1 Deltaproteobacteria bacterium
CTGTTTTACCCTGGAGTCGAGAGAATCCTTACCTATAAACCCGATGGCGTCCCGGTTGGCCGCCACAAAGCGCTTCACCTCTTCATCGTTTTCCATGGTCAGCGGCGGCAGACCGGAGCCGGTAAAGAGGATTTTTTTCCGGTACAGCAGGTACTGCAGGGCGGTTTTTTTTAAAATTTCCCGGCAGAAAATGGGATAGATCCGCGGGTCATTGTTGACCACGACATGAATATGTCCGCCCTCCTGGGTCCATTCCGTTTTCTTGCTCAGAAAGATATGCTCCGCCGCCCGTTCGGTAATGGCTGAGAGGCTGTTGTCATGATTGACCACCAGGATTACCTCGGCAGCGGCGCAGGCGACCCCGGCCGGCCAGAAAATCATGAGAAGCAGCAGCATCCGGAGTATTGTCAGGGGGGTTCTCATGATATCCTGTCTGACTTCAGAAGTTAAAGGACACTTTGACAGCGCCGTACTGCCAATACCTTTCCGTGCCGTCCGGGTTGAAAAATTCGAGCAGCAGGGCCGTGCCGTCCACTGTGTGCCATTCCCCCTTTACCGTCCAGTTTTCATTGATATCATAACGCAGGCCGGCTCCCCAATCCTTTCTCCAGGGGGAGAGATGCGATCTGCCGCTGGCATGCAGCGACCCGTCCTTGTTGTATTTGTCTTTCCAGTATTCATCATAGAGAAGGGAGAAGCTCAACCGGTCTGAAAACGCATAGGTGAGCATAAGATACCAGGCCTGGTTGGGGCCATCCGCTGCCGTCACATCATAAAATGTCTGGGTCCGGTCGTTTTCCGCGTATTCCGCGCTGAAGGAAAAATCCTGCCAGGCGTATTCCAGGGACAGGACAAAGTTGCTGTTGGTCCTGTATTCCCCGATTTTGTGGCCGCCGCCGTAGGATGTGTCTTTCTGGCCGGCATAGGAGATTCCCAGCCGGAGATTCTCCACGGGGGGTGAGTAGATGAGACTTGCTCCGTACAGGTAGTCGCTGTCCCTGTCCCAGTTGCTGATGCGGGGGGGCAGGGAGGGATCGGGTTGCGGCGATTGCCGGTTGTCGGCCAGCCGCGTGTTGATATTGTCCAGGGTGGAGTCATGGAAAACAGAATCGTCATCGTAACCGATGCGTCCGTAAAAGAGCTGGTAATCAAAATCCCCGGCCGCATCAACGGTCACCGTGCCGTAAATCTCTCCGCCCCAGTGGGACAGCCAGGTGTCGCGCCGCGTTTCATCATAGATGCTCTGCGGCAGAAAAATCATGGGCCGCAGGAAATCGGAATCCCTTTCCGTGTTATACAGGCCCACGGGAATCTTGACCTTGCCCAGCCGCACCCCGGCCCAGTCCCGCAGCCGATAATCAACCAGGGCCCAGTCGAGCCGGATGTCGTTGTCGCCGTAATCGCCCATTTTTTTGGACAGCAGCTGGGCCCCGAACCGC